>JAUVVS010000118.1 GCA_030604545.1 Deltaproteobacteria bacterium
AGACGATATTATGGCCAATCTCATTGCCATCTCTGAATCCAACGGTCACAATATCCCAAATTCTTTGAAACGCCATGCGCTATTTACCCCGTTAAATTCCGTAGGACCATTTAACCGGGGCGCCATGCGCTATGCTCTCTGCTCTTCGCGCCTTCGCGGTTCAAAAAAATTCATCACTCTCTTAAAGACATCATGGACAACAACGACCTCCGCACCCTGAAAATCCTTAAAGAGATCGAGCATGATCACCCTCCCACCCAGAGGGATCTTGCAAAAAAGATGAATATCTCATTAGGGCTTGTCAACTCGTTTATCAAGAGACTCGCCCAAAAAGGATACTTCAAGATTAATAACATTTCAAAAAATCGTTTCAGGTATATTCTCACTCCAAAAGGGGCTGCCGAAAAGACACGCCTGACTTATAAGTATATACAATCTTCACTTAAGTTTTATAGGGATGCACGAATTAAACTGCGTAAACTTTTTGGAGATTTTATGGCTCAAAAGGTTAAAAGAATCGTCTTTTATGGCGCAGGCGAACTCGCAGAAATCGCATATATCTCTTTGCAAGAGACCTCGATTAAACTGGTGGCGGTGGTAGATGATAAAAAAGTTGGGGAGATAGTGTTAGGGATTGTAATAAAGGATCCCGCCCAAATAGGATCGATTTCTTTTGATAAAATTTTTATTGCTTCCATGGAAGCAAAAGAAGAAATTATAGAGAAGATATTGAGAAATAAAATACCACGTGATAAAGTAGCTCTGTTGGAATAAAATAGAATTTCTGTTCAAACAAACAAAATGAAAACGAAATTTGAAAAAAATATACTTTGTATCGGAGCAGGCTATGTGGGCGGACCCACCATGGCAATGATTGCTTATAAATGTCCGCAGTATAGGGTTACGGTTGTTGATATCAGCCATAAACGGATTGCTGAATGGAACTCGGACAAATTGCCCGTTTATGAGCCCGGTCTTGATGAAATTGTAAAATCTGTTAAAGGAAAAAATCTTTTTTTCAGCACAGAGATAGAAAAAGGTGTAAAGGATTCTGATATTATTTTTGTCAGCGTCAATACACCAACCAAAAGCTTTGGCGTCGGAGCCGGTATGGCTGCTGATTTGCAGTATTGGGAAAAGACCGCAAGACAGATACTTCAGAGTGCCGAGTCACCTAAGATAATCGTTGAAAAGAGTACGCTTCCGGTAAAGACAGCCCTGGCTATGGAACGAATACTTACATCAAATAACAGTAGAATCCATTTTGAAGTGCTTTCCAACCCTGAATTTCTGGCTGAAGGAACGGCAATACAAGATTTAGAAAATCCTGATCGAGTCCTTATTGGATCCAACCAAACAGAAAACGGTTTAAAGGCCAGAGATGTTTTAGTCGAGATCTATAAAAATTGGGTTCCTAGTGATCGAATCATTACTTCCGATATCTGGAGCAGCGAGCTTTCAAAGCTGGTGGCAAATGCCTTTTTATCTCAAAGAATATCTTCCATAAACTCCATATCGGCCCTGTGTGAAAAGACCGATGCCGATATCACCACAGTGGCAAGAGCAGTCGGGTTTGATAGCCGGATAGGCAATAAATATTTAAATGCAAGTGTCGGTTTTGGTGGATCTTGCTTTAACAAAGATATACTTAACCTGGTCTACCTTTGTCGACATTATGGTCTTTACGAAGTGGCTGATTACTGGGAAGGTGTAGTAAAGATAAATGAGTATCAGATGGGAAGATTTGTGCTCAATATGCTTACTTCTATGTTTAACACACTCACCGGAAAAAAAATTAGTCTTTTTGGTTTTGCTTTTAAAGCCAATACCGGAGACACCAGAGAAAGCCCGGCCATATTCATAGCTAAAAGATTGGTTGAGGAAAAAGCAGAATTGGTTATTACAGACCCGGAAGCACTGCAGAACGCAAGAATAGATCTGAAAAATATTGATGGAAAGGTGAGTTTTATTGAAGATCCTTACGATGCGGCAGCCGGCTGTCATGCCATAGCTCTAGTTACCGAATGGGATTTATACAAGAATCTCGATTTTGAAAAAATATATCGTTCCATGATTAAACCTGCCTTTATTTTTGACGGCAGAAATATTCTTGATCATAATAGACTCTTTGAAATAGGATTCAATATTTATCCAATCGGAAAACCGGCCTTGACACATTTTGAGTAAGGGGAAATAAAACCACTTTATAATTCTTTCGTGACCTTCGTGTTCTTCGTGGTAAAAACCAGCTTATGGAATATCATATCCAGAAACGCATTCTAATAACAGGCGGTGCCGGCTTTTTAGGATCTCACCTCTGTGATCGACTGGTTGCCAAAGAGCATGATGTAATATGCCTGGATAATTTCTTTACGGGAAACAAAAAGAATATCTCTCATCTGCTTGGAAAACCTAATTTCGAACTGATCCGCCACGACCTTGCACAGCCCATATTCCTCGAAGTTGATGAGATATACAATTTAGCATGTCCTGCTTCTCCTGTACATTACCAGTACAATCCGGTTAAAACCGTTAAAACCTGCATCATGGGGTCCATTCATATTCTTGGACTTGCAAAACGTGTTAAAGCCAAAATCTTACAAGCCTCAACCAGTGAAATATATGGTAATCCAACGGTTCATCCGCAAAAAGAAGATTACTGGGGCAATGTAAATACCATAGGGCCAAGATCATGCTATGATGAGGGAAAGCGTTGTGCAGAGACCCTTTTTTTCGATTACCACAGACAGAACAGGGTAAATATAAGAGTGGTCCGGATTTTTAATACCTACGGACCAAGAATGCACCCCAATGACGGACGCGTTGTCAGCAGCTTTATTGTACAGGCACTAACAAATCAGGACATAACCGTCTTTGGTGACGGATCGCAATCTCGATCTTTTTGTTACGTAGATGATATGATAGAAGGTATAATACGCATGATGGACGCTTCCGATGATTTCATTGGGCCGGTAAATCTTGGAAATCCACATGAATTCACCATCCTTGATTTGGCAAAAAAAATTATAGAGATGACCAACTCAAAGTCAAATATCGTTTACAATCCTCTGCCCCAGGATGATCCCTTGCAACGTAAACCGGACATCAACTTGGCAAAAGAAAAATTAAAGTGGCAGCCGGTTATTGAACTTGAAGAGGGGCTTGTAAAGACTGTGGAATACTTCGAAAAAATTTTTGCAAGAGGTAAATAATGTCGGACCAAGAAAAACAGTTTGAAAATTCACAAAATATTCATAAACCGGAACCTGCAATATCATTATGTCCATCCGGAGAAGCCTTCCCGCTTCCCACTGAAGAAGATTATGAAAAAGAATTTAAAAGATTACAAAAGCTTGTTAGTGAACAGCGTTTAATGGGGCGGGAAATTGTAGTTGTAATGGGAATCGGCTTTGTCGGAGCCGTTATGGCAGGAGTGGTTGCCGATTCAATTGATCATGATAATTCCGAACCCATAAAATTCGTTATCGGTATGCAGCGCCCGTCCACGAGATCCTATTGGAAAATACATTACATAAACCGTGGCATTCCACCTGTTGAAGCCGAAGATCCTGAAGTGGCTCCCCTTATCCGGCGATGTGTCAAAGAGAAAAAGACATTGACAGCCACATTCACTTACGATGCATTAACCCTTGCAGATGTGGTTGTTGTGGATGTTCAATGTGATTATTTTAAAGAGACACTTGGAGATGTCAAGCAGGGGAGGGCCGATATTGCTGCTCTGGAAAGCAGCCTGAAAATCATCGGCACAAAGATTAAACCTGAATGTCTCGTCTTGATCGAAACAACGGTTCCACCGGGAACGACAGAATATATTGCTTATCCCATAATCAAAAAGGCTTTTGAACAGCGAGAATTTAATGATGCCGAACCGATTCTTGCACATTCTTTCGAGCGCGTCATGCCAGGCAAAAAGTATGTGGCTTCCGTTAAAGATTTTTGGCGGGTGTGCAGCGGTGTCAATGAAACTGCGCGTAAACGCGTTACAGCCTTTCTTTCCGATATTATCAACGTAAAAGAATACCCCCTTACGGTGCTTGATCGTCCCATTGAAAGTGAGACCTGTAAAATAGTGGAGAATTCTTACCGCGCCACAATTCTTGCCTTTCTGCACGAGTGGAGTCTCTTTTCAGAGCGAAACGGAGTCGATCTCACAAAGGTGATCGAAGCCATCAGGATACGGCCTACGCATTCCAATATTATCTTTCCCGGACCCGGTATCGGAGGTTACTGTCTGCCGAAGGATGGAGGCCTTGGCGTTTGGTCTTATCAAACGCTTTTGGGTTTTGAAGATGATATTTTCCAAATTACTCCTGCTGCCATTAACATAAATGATATGCGTGCGCTTCACGCCGCTAGTCTGGTTCGTGATGCACTCCGAAATATGGGGAAAATTGTGGCCGCCTCGAAGATCGTAGTCCTTGGTGCATCCTACCGTGAAGACGTTGGAGACACCCGATACAGCGGCTCGGAACTTATTGTTAGAAAACTGACGGAAATGGGTGGTGAAATTGCGGTTCACGACCCATATGTTAAGCATTGGTGGGAGCTCGAAAAACAGGACACCTATCCTCCCGGCGGATCGAGGAAGAAATTTTTCCGCAATCAAAACAAACTGCTTGGACTGCGTCTTCAAAAGGATCTGAAAAAGGCGCTTCAAGGTGCGGATGCGGTTGTCCTGGCTGTAAGACACAAACAATACCTGGAATTGCGCCCTGAAACTTTGCTTGAAATGACGAGTCGGCCCGTGGCGGTTATTGATTGCTTCGGCCTGCTTAATGATAAAGATATCCGTTGTTACTTCGAACTCGGTTGTGAGGTTAAGGGTTTAGGACGAGGACATATCCAAAGAATCAAAGAACAAGTCAGATCCCGGCCTCGTTCTTAATCTCACAGAGCTCGCAGAGATCACAGAGAGATAAATAATTGGCCTGATTTTTTGAGAGGAAAAATCAGGCCAGAAACTCAGTCCGCTGCTGGCGGATCAGTTAGGGTAGTGCTCATAAGACCCAACGCGTAGCGAGACCTTTGAAAAATGCTCAATTTTGTTCAAGTTCAAGGCAGGCGAAAATTTTAACCACAGGAATATATTGAGTATTTTGAGGATTAAAATTTGAGCCTAACGCAGAAATTGGGCAAAAGGGGGCGTTTTGCAAAGGTCTCGTAGCGCTTGTAGTTGATCTGAATCGCCCCCTCAGCGATTCAGATCAAGAACTCTGAGACTCTGTGCGCTCTGCGAACTCTGTGAGATATAAAAATACCCTTTTAGGGGTAGTTATTGACTTATTGATAAGGAGGTTCAACCTCAGCATGCAATTCATCGACCTATCCGCCCAACAGAAACGTATTCGCAATGAAATCGAAGCCAATATCCGTAAAGTTCTTGACCACGGCCTGTATATCATGGGGCCGGAGGTAAATAAACTGGAAGAAAAATTGGCTGAATTTATTAATGTTAAACATGCCGTTTCCTGTGCCTCAGGAACGGATGCACTCCTTCTATCCTTATTGACCTATAATGTCGGGCCAGGCGATGCTGTCTTTACAACACCCTTTACTTTCATCGCAACGGCAGAGATGATCAGTCTGCTTGGAGCCACACCAGTTTTTGTAGACATCGACCCAAAGACCTATAATATCGACCCCGACCATCTTAATAAGGCCATCACGGCAATTAATGATCAAGACCCTTCAGTCTATTCCCTGCCAAGGGCTTTAAAGCATGAGTTGCCCACAATCACACCAAAGGGCGTCATTGCCGTTGACCTTTTCGGACTTCCTTGTAACTTTGACCACATCAATTCTGTTGCTGAAAAACACGGCCTCTTCGTCATTGAGGATGCTGCCCAATCCTTTGGAGCGGAATATAAAGGAAAAAAGGCCTGCTCCCTTGCGGAAATCGGCTGTACGTCTTTTTTCCCTGCAAAACCCTTTGGCTGCTATGGTGACGGAGGTATGTGTTTCGCAGATAATGATAAATTAGCAGAGATCATGCAGTCTCTCCGAGTACACGGTAAAGGGAATCATAAATATGAAAACATTCGCATCGGTATAAATGGCCGGCTCGATACATTACAAGCTGCTATACTCCTTGCAAAATTCGACATACTTCCTGAAGAGGTCGAACTTCGCCATAAAGCAGCATCAAAATATACCGAATTGCTGATTGCTGCCGGCAATAAGCTGTCAACCCCTTTTGTGCCGGATGGATACAAAAGTGTCTGGGCTCAATATTCGGTCCTGGCAAGTGATGAAGAACATCGGACGAATTTACAAACCAAACTTAGAGATGCCGGCATACCCACGGCCATATATTATCCCAAACCACTCCACCTCCAGGCTGCATTCGCTTCTCTTGGTTACAAAGAAGGAGATTTCCCGATCGGCGAAGATTTTGCGCGGCGCATATTCAGTCTCCCAATGCATCCCTATCTGAAAAAAGAAGAGCAAAAAAAAATCGCTGATATAGTAAAGAATCCTTCACGTCCTTAGTGTTCTTCGTGGTGAAAGAATAATGAAATCCCACAGCAATAAACCCGTCAATCTCCTTGTGGACGAAAAACAGAGTGCACTCCTAAAGGAAATCGCTCTGAACCTGCCTGACATCACTCTACACGATCGGCAGCTTTG
>JAUVVS010000197.1 GCA_030604545.1 Deltaproteobacteria bacterium
AAAAGACATGCACTGTTCTTTCTTTACACTCACTTATGCGCGAGTTTTACACGGTTAAAATTTAATTATCTTTTAAGCGGCCTTGTTTTCAAACAGCTAAAATATTACAGCTTTTTTAATTCTATGCCAGAGTGGAAGTTGGTTATTCAATGGAAATTCAGTGGTCATTCAGTAGAAATTCAATAGTTATTAATGGACAAATAACAATCGAAACGACTCAACCACTCGACGACTTAACAAGATCTTAAGTCAAAATTCTGTCCTTGTATTTAGGGTTAAGGGAAAGAATTGAGCGGGCTTCATCAGGACCGGCAATTTCTCTTCCAACCTCTTTTGCAATAGCGACAACCTTTTCCACAAGCTTGGGATTGGAGGCGGGGGATCCGTCTTGCAGATAAAGATTATCCTCGAGCCCAACCCTTACATGTCCGCCGATTACAATAGCGGCTGTAGCCATGGGAATTTCAGCCTTTCCAATGCCTGCCACAGACCAGCTGGAGCAGGCCGGTATACTCTCTGATAAAAAAATTAGATTCTTTACGGTTCCCGGCATTGATCCGGGTGCTCCAAGGACAAAGTTGAAATGAAGCGGTGCATCGATAAGCCCTTTTTTCTGAAGGTAAACCGCGTTGTTAATCATGCCGGTTTCAAATACCTCAATTTCAGGCTTTACACCGGTCTCTTTGAATACTTTGGCTAAATATTCAATAAACTGGGGGGAGTTTTCGTAAACCATACCTGGTAGGTTACTGGAGCCTGTAGTGAAAGACCCCATTTCCGGGAGCAGCTTAACAGGATTCACTCTATCGTCCCAATTTTTGCCGGCCCGGCCGCCCGTAGAAAGCTGTATGATGACTTCGGGTGCGATCTCTTTTATCCGGCGCGTGTTTTCCTCGAATACGGAAATGTCAAGGGTTGGTTTTTGACGGGAATCTCTGGCATGTACGTGAAAAATGACAGCGCCGGCATCTGAACACTTTCGTACATCTGCTGCAATTTCTTCCGACGTTACGGGCAGGTTGGAATTCATCTGCTTGGTTGGAACGTTTCCGGTTAGAGCAACGGTAATGATCAGTTTTTCCATAAGTTTTCCTCTATTAGGCAAAGAAATTGGTAGCGTTCAAAAGTTGCGGCGTTCTATTCGTAAGCGTTCTTAGACCTCCTTTGATATTCCAAATGTAGAATATATATTATTTTTTTTGTTTTTCAAATATTTTTTCATTTTCCGATACACGTTTACAAAACTCCTTAAAATATGATATTATATAAGTCGATTTATAAAGCATCTGCAGTATAAATAGATTATTTTATATTTTACAGATTCAATTCGCTGAATAAAACCTGTATTTAAAGGTGATACCTTTGAAAAACTGGAAAAGGATTTATTTGTATGGTCTTTTACTCTGTCTGATATCGATATTGGCGGGAACAGGATGTTCAAAGGACCTTTTGAAGAAAGAGCCTGAGGCTAAAATCATCTGGACTTGTGATAATGACGCTGATGAAGCAATGGTGCAACAAGATTACGAAACAGGTATCCTTCTTCATAAACGCTTTTTGGAAATAAAACCTGCAAATGCACTTGCGTTATACCATATTGGATATGCTCACGGTCAGTTGGGTAACTATTTAAAAGAAATATCTTATTATGAGGAAGCCATAGAGCTTGGATTTGAGCAAAAAGAAATCTTTTTTAATTTAGGAATGGCTTACTTAGAATTGGATAAGATAAAAGAATCAATTCGTTGTTTTAACAGGGTTTTGGAAATTAACCCTAAAAATGCCGACGGCTACTTTGGACTCGGCTTGGCCTATAAAACAAACATTGATTACAGATTGGCACAAGAGGAGTTCTTAAAAGCATTAGATATTGACCATGACCACATAGATGCACGGTTACAACTGAGTATTCTATATTCGGATACGGGCAAATTAAAGGACGCCGAAAGGCAACTTCAAATTATCCTCGAAATTGACCCAACAAACACAGCAGCACAAAAGTTCCTGGAGAATATTAGGAAAGAATGACAACAATCCCAACCCCAAAATCCCTTTTTCTAATCTTCAATATTTCGAACCGGACCTCTCATACGTTTTCTTTTACTAATGCGACGCTTATCTTCCATCATACGTCTTTTTGACGCGACGGAAGGTTTTGTTTTTAAGCGTTTTTTTGGTTTGATCGTTGATTTGCATATTAGATCAATCAGCCTGTCAATTGCATCCTGGCGGTTATGATTCTGCGTGCGAAATCTTCCGGCTTTTATTATTAGAATACCGTCTTCATTGATCCTGTTTCCTGCCAAAAGGATAAGCCTTTTACGTACATCATCCGGCAAAGATGGAGAACCATAAACATCAAATCGCAACTGTACCGCTGAAGCAACTTTATTAACGTTCTGACCCCCTGGACCCGACGCACGGATAAAATCCATTTTTATCTCTTTTTCATCAATTGATATGTCTGTGGTGATTTTAATCATTCTAAAAAAGCTCTAGCGTATTCTTCCCGTCAATAAGATCAGATTCAAACCGCCATGAAAGAGATCATGGGCGGCCACAGTGAAAGGAACTTTTTTGGCAAGACTCCTGCTTGGGGCGATTAGCGCTATTTCCCAACCCTTGAAATCTTTTTTTAGCTTTTCGCATATTTCAACAAACATCTTTTCGCTGTTATTTTTTGATCCCAACCGGCGGCCATATGGCGGATTTATTGTAACCAATCCATTTCGCTCCGTTTTTGTCAGCCTTTTAATTTCAGATGGCAGAAGATCAAAAAAATCTTTTCTGAATACGGAAATGGTACCGGACAAATTATTTTCACGGATCACTTTTTCCAATTTAAGGCAGATGCTTTGATCTTTGTCGGAAGCAAAAATAATCGGTTCGTTCATCCGTGTAATCGATCTTTCAGCTTCACGGCGGATATGTTTCCATCGGGAAGGTTTAAAACAGGGCCATCCCATGAATGCAAAATCTCGATACCACCCGGCCGGAATGTGGTTTGCGATCATGGCCCCCTCAAGTGAAAATGTTCCGGTACCGCACATGGGGTCCAGAAGGGGTTCACCACCATGATACCCGGCCTCGGCGAGAATCGCTGCCGCAATTGTTTCGCGTATTGGCGCTTTTCCGCCGTATATTTTCAGGCCACGCTTATGGAGCAGGTCGCCGCTGCTGTCTATGGATACGGTAAAACGGTCGTTGAATGCACGAACAAAAATCTGCTGGGGAAAACGAGATATGTCTTGTTTTTTTTCTAAATAACGATTTGCAAGGCTCCACCGTTCTGCCACACTCTTTTTAAACTGATCCGCAATGGCTTCCCTATGAAAAAGCCTTGAATGTCTTGATGTCACATTGATTTCATACGCAGCCTCTTTATGAAGATAAAGCTCCCAGGGTAAACCTGTCAACTTTTTCTCAAGCTGCCTGAAATTTGTCGCCTGGAAGGTTTCAATCCGCATCAATATACGATTTGCCATCCTGAGTTTAAGATTGGCAAGATAACACTCATGGACACGGTCTCTAAACTCAACCCCTCCTTTCATCAGCTTTGCATCTGCCATGGAGAGGCCAAGGGACAAAAGTTCATCAAAGCACAATCGTTCAATTCCGGGTAAGGTAGATACAAAAAAGGATCTGATTTTACCAAGCACATGCCGTTTGACGCGTTTTTCGATGTTTCCCAGATTATCCAAACGTATCATTCCCTCCAGTGATATATCCTTTGAATTCTACAACCACTCATAAATTATAAGATTGATATATTAATCGATATCTATTAACCTATGCCAGTTTTTTAAGCCACAAATATTTTTAATAATTTACTGAACACCAAATATGACGGTTTCGTAAAAAGTAAAAAATTTTCTTTTACGAACGTTTTAAGTTTAAGGTTTCCCTTTGTTTCTGAATTTATGTCTCAAAACTTGGTTTCAATTACACTACATGGTATGTGAAGGAACAAGGGGGTAACGAAGGGAGCCCGTAGGGCGACCGGAGTTACCCCCTTGGAAGTCAATTTTAAAGGAGTATACCATGAGTGTAAACAAAGATTTAACATCACAGAATAATTCTGTATCTGAACAAAAGAAGAAAAGATGTTTCTTATCCCCAGAGAAAAAATTTCAAATATTCTTAGAATCCCAAACCGATAAAACTCCAGTTGGAGAAATTTTAAGACGGGAAGGGATATATTCCACCGATTTGGCCCGGATCCGCAAACAGGTAAAGGAAGCGGCCCTTGAGCGTTTGAGTGCCCGCCCCGGTCCAAAGCGCAAGACTGTGCCTCGCGAAAATTATGAAGCTCTGAAACGCGAGCTGGAGGAGAAGGAGCGAGCCTTGGCTGATCAGGCAGTGGAGTTGGCGATCCTGCGAAAAAAAACGAATGGGGGTTCGTGGGAGAGATAAAAGGCCAGTGGCTAAGTGAAGAGCAAAAATTAGAGATCCTTATGATAATTGAGCAAGCCAAAGAAAAAGGTCTTTCTGTAACCCGAACCTGTGCTTTCTGGAGGGTTAACCGGCGACGTGTGGCGAGATGGTGCAGGAAAGAGAAAAATGGCCAAAATTTGCGGAATCTCAAGCCAGGTCCAAGAGAGCCTGTCCATAAGCTTCTGTTTGAGGAAAGAGATGCGGTTTTGCAGATGGCTAAGAAAGAAGAATATGCTGATTTAGCCCACCGCATACTTGCCGTAACAGCTTGGGATCTAGGTTTATTTTTCGTTTCTTTTTCTTCTGTATATCGCATTTTGCGCTCTGCAAACCTGATGACAATGAGGGGTATTCAACGCCAGCATAATGGTCGTTCAATCCCTCCGGTTCGTAAGGAACTCACCG
>JAUVVS010000145.1 GCA_030604545.1 Deltaproteobacteria bacterium
GTAATTATGTCAAAAGAACTAAAAAATCTTTGAAATATTTTAGCTGTTTCAAAACAAGACTGCTTCAAAGGTAATTAAATTTTAAACCGTGTAAAACTCGCGCATAAGTGAGTGTAAAGAAAGAACAGCGAATGTCTTTTTAATAAAACAGATATGCTATACAAGTCCATCAGCCCTTAAGATGTATCAATCCGAATATTTGTTCTTTCTTAACTCTCACTAATACGCTCAAACAATTACACTATTTAAAATTTAACAACCTTTGAAGCTCTCTAATTATACTTTCATAAGGCTAAAATGTTACTATTTAAGTTTAATGAACTCGTAAAAAGTCAGAAAAGCGACCTTTTAACGAGAGTGTTTTGTATCATTTAAATAAGGAGGTTAAGTTATGACAGCAACAGATTTTGAGAAAGCCCTTGAGATAGGACGCCCGCCAAATATAGCAAAACTTTTTCCAAATTCAAAAGCATTGATTATAAGTGGAAAATTCATTGATGCGGCAATGCTTGAAAAGGGCAAGGCCATTTCTATTGCTGCAAACGGTAGAAACAGCTTTGTGATACGAGGTGCCCTGCAAGCTGCGCAGAGAGCAAACTCAGTGATCATAATAGAGATCGCAAAATCAGAGGGTGGCGGCAATGCCTATTGTGCCGTTAATTACTGGAATATTGCAAGACTGGTGGATGACTTCTGTAATGAATTAAATATCACAATTCCCGTGGCTATACATGCTGACCATTATGGAATTAAGAAACAAGAAGATATAGATGAGGCAAAAATCGAGATCCCAACTCTGTTTGAAGCCGGTATTACATCTATTGCCATTGATGCATCGCATATGCCGGATGATAAAAATCTGTTGGCTAATATAGAGTTGTATCCTTTTGTTCCTAAATGGGCCGGACTTGAAACTGAAATTGGTGAGATTAAAGGGAAATTAGGACTTTCAACTGTCGCCGAAGCTTTGTTTCTCATACAGGGCCTGAATGCTCATAGTATTTTTCCGGATTGGATCGCCTTAAATAACGGCACGACACACGGGATTGAGGCAAGTGATCAGGGAATACAGGTTGGTTTAACAACTGATGTCCACGAGGCATTGGAAAAATACAATATTTCAGGCGCCCAGCATGGCACATCCGGAAACAATTCAGACCGATTAAGAGAAATAGCTGCAAAAACCAGAACGACCAAGGCAAATGTGGCCACAGCTCTACAGATGATTTCGTGGGGCCTTGAGGTGAACGATTACGGGAATGCTATACTTGATGAAAACGGGAGTTTTATTAAAATTAAAGATGAAGGTGTTACAGAAGAGCTGTGGACCGAAATGGTTGCCCATGCTGAATCAGCCGGATTAAAAGGAGGAAACTACAAGAAACTAAATCTTCCTTTTGAAAACAAACTGCTGGGACAACCCGAAGAGATTAGAGAAAGAATGGCTAAAAGAGTTGAAGAATTTATCTACAACATGCTTGTAGATATCTTTAACGCAAAGGATACTGCACCATTTGCCATTGAAGCAATTCTTAAGGCCGGCTCTTATGATCTTGGGTCGAAGGGAGATAGGATTGAAGATCCTGAAGATTGGACGCCGGAAAAGATCGCTGAACAAGCTGCTTTACTTTCCACAGATAAAGGGGAGGAAGGAGACTTTGACGATTAGCCAAAATATTACGGAAAATCATTATTAGCGTAAATTTAAAATAAAATCTCCAACAGAAGCGATCCCTTCATTCTCCATTATTCTGATCGTTTGGGTACCAACGACGGCGATGTCTGCTTTTCCTTCCAGGTAATCGATATCCGCCTTTTCCTTCACTCCAAAACCGAGTGCAAGCGGAAGATTTGTTGCCTTGCGGCAACGGGCAAGGTATTTTGTCAACGCACCTGAGAAGCTTGTGGTCTTACCAGTGACTCCTTTGCGGGCAACACAGTAAATAAAGCCACGGGCAAAGGAAGCGATATATTTCATGCGCTGATCCGGCGTGGTGGGGGAGTATATAAAAATAGGAGCAAGTTTGTGTTCTCTCATGGCGTTGAAATAATCCTTCCCCTCTTCAGGCGGAAGATCGGGGATAATCGCACCTTGCAAGCCTCTTTGTGACATGGCAGAGACAAAATCCCTCACGCCGTATCTAAAGAAGATGTTATAGTAACTCATGATAAGAAAAGGGATGTCAAAAGCATGCGTGACCTTTTGAACAAAATCAAGACATCCCTGGATAGTTACCCCGTTTGCCAGGGCTTTCTGATTGGCATGAAGGATCACGGAGCCGTCGGCAATCGGTTCGGAAAAAGGGATTTGCAATTCCATAAGATCGACTCCCGCAGCAACCATTGCTTGGATGATTCTGAAGCAATCTTCAAATGAGGGATACCCTAGGACGATATGGGTCATAAGTAATATATTCTTTTTTTCTAGCCTTTTTCGAAGATACGTCTCAAGCACGATATTCCTCCGCCTTTTTTTTTATAAATTTTCGCCAATTTTGATCGGCGAATGCATCGGCAATGGTGAAGATGTCTTTATCGCCTCTTCCCGACTGATTGATCAGGACGATGTCGTCTTTCGACAGATCTGAGATCTCTTTGAAAGCCTGGGCAAATGCATGGGCAGACTCCAGAGCCGGCACCAAACCCTCCTTTTCAATGGTGAGGGAAAAAGCATCCAGCACCTCACGATCGGTGGTTGCTTCAAACCGAATGCGGCCTTCTTCCCTAAGCGAAGCAAGGATCGGTGAAACTCCCACATAGTCCAATCCTGCTGCAACACTGTAAGTCTCTTTCATTTGACCGTCACTATCTTGAAGAAAATATGTCTTATACCCCTGCGCTACACCCACGGACCCTTTTTTTGAGGCAAGGCGTGCGGCATGCCGGCCGGAATCCAGACCTTTGCCTCCTGCTTCAACGCCGACAAGTTCCACTGGATCATTGAAAAAACCGCTGAAAATTCCCATGGCATTAGATCCGCCCCCTACGCAGGCATAAACGCGGACAGGGAGTTTTCCTTTCTGTTCAAGGATTTGCCTACGCGCCTCCTTACCAATAATCGATTGAAAATAAGAGACCATCTCAGGGAAAGGATGGGGGCCACATGCAGTACCAAGTACATAGTGGGTATCATCCATGCTGGTTACCCAGTCACGAAAAGCTTCGTTTATAGCATCCTTTAATATTCGAGTTCCTTTTCTTACAGGAACAACTTCAGCACCCAAACGTTCCATCCAAAAGACATTGGGTCTTTGCCTTGCAACGTCAACTTCTCCCATATATATGGTACATTTAAATCCATATTTAGCTGCCATTGTGGCCGTCGCAACCCCATGCTGGCCGGCACCGGTCTCCGCAATGACCCGGGTTTTACCCATCCGCTTTACCAAAAGACCCTGACCCATGACATTGTTGACTTTGTGGGCTCCAGTGTGGTTCAGGTCTTCTCTCTTGATGTAGATGCGGGCTCCTCCGAAGTGGCGGGTTAGATTTTCCGCAAAGGTGATGGGAGTAGGTCGGCAGGAATAGGTGGACATAATATACATATATTCTTTCCAGAAAGACGGGTCGTTCTTGGCAGCTTCAAACGCCTTCACAAGCTCATCAACGGTAGCCGTGAGGATCTCAGGCATGAATGCTCCCCCAAATTTACCATAATAACCACGGTTAATCATCCAAATATCCTCCACTATTGATTTGCTTGATTTTCTCCATTAACTCTTTCATAAGGAGAGGTTCCTTTTTTCCAGGGCACTCTTCAATACCGCTATTCACATCAACAGCGTATGGCTGAATGGTTGAGATAGCCCTCTGGATGTTTGAGGGCCTCAGCCCCCCGGACAAAATAATTGGCACTTCCATCCCTCTATTTCTGACGGCCAGGTCCCAGTCAAATGTTTTTCCTGTCCCCCCCTTTTTTTCTTCTGAATAAGTGTCCAAAAGAAGGGCTTTAACCTTTCCGTGATAGGGTTTGATCGCTTGAAGGCTTAATTCGTCCTTGATACGGAAAGCCTTAATGGTATGCGGCATAAACTCCTTACAAACATGAGGAGGCTCATTTCCATGGAGTTGGATTAGATCAAGGCTGCAAAAATTCATGATATCCTGCATACTTTTTATTTCTTCGTCCACAAAAACTCCCACCGTCTTTACAAAGGGAGGAAGATCATGAATAATATCTCGTGCCTGTCTTGGAGTAACTTGTCTGGGACTTGAGGCAAATATAAAACCGAGCATATCTACCCCCAGGCCGGCAGCCATCAAAGCATCTTGAGGATTTGTAATACCGCAGATCTTAACTTTGACCATCCTATGCTCCTGCTTGCGATTAGGCCCCTGCCAGTTCTCTTGCTTTCTTCCCGATATCTTTACTTTTCATCAAGCTTGTTCCCACCAAAACGGCCTGAATTCCAGCCTGTTTTAACAATTGGAGGTCTCCTTTGTTTTTGACACCACTTTCACTGACGATGATACGCCCTTCCGGCACCAGTGGAGCCAGTTTTATCGTGGTCTCAAGGCTGACGTTAAAGGTGTTGAGATCACGGTTATTTATTCCAACGATATCAGCTCCACAAGCAACAGCCTTTTCGATATCCTGCCTGTCGTGAACTTCGATCAGTGCAGCCATCCCCAAATCATGACATATATCCCGTAGGTCCTTTAATTGCCGGTGGGACAAGATACGAGCGATCAAGAGAGTCGCATCTGCTCCTCCCAGGAACGATTCCCTCACCTGGACTTCATCTATAATAAAATCTTTACGCAGCACAGGCAAAGATATTGCCTTTTTCAAGCGGGATAGATGATTCAGATCTCCTCCAAAAAATTTTTTATCGGTCAGAAGTGAAATTGCTGCCGCTCCGGCCTTTTCATATATCTTACCAATTGTGACAGGATCTGTTTTTTTGCAAATGATACCGGCGGAGGGGGAAGCAAATTTTATTTCTGCAATCAGGCTGATCTTGTCAGGTACGGAAATAACACCTTTAAAATCCCGGATAGGCGGTACGTTATTACCGCCATGAGTCGACCAATTTCTATTTTTTAAAATGTCGACTTCCTTACGTTTTTCGGCAAGTATTTCCGCTAAGTTTGCATGCACAGGAATCCTCTTTATATTTAATGTCTGAACGAAAACCCTCAATTTTTGAAATTCGAAATCCGAATTATCCCGCTATAGCGGGAAAACAAATTCTAAATTCGAATGTTCAAATGCTCTAAACAACCGAATACCGAGGCTTTTGTTTTGAACATTGAAAAATTTGATATTCGATATTGTTTCGAATTTCGATATTCGGATTTTTGCCTGAACGGGAGTTTTCGTTCAGGCACTAGTTAGTCTCGGGCAAAAGTTATACACTGTTGTGTAAAATTGATAAGAGAATCTAGTTTATCTCCGGCGTTGCCGGAATCAATCGAATCTTTTGCCCTTTCAATACTTTGTTTGAAGTCACTTTCAAGACCTGCAGCCATAAAGGCAGCTCCGGCATTAAGCAAGACCATATCCCGCTTTGGTCCTTTCTTGCCATCCAGGACTTCCCGGATTATACGGGCGTTTTTTTGCGCATTACCACCGTTAATGTCCTCGAGGGCCGCCGTTTTGAAACCATAATCTTCCGGCTTCATTACAAATGTATCAATATTCCCTTCCTTCAGGTGCGAGACCCTGGTTGGGCCACAGATGCTTATCTCATCAAAGGTTCCTTCACCACAAATCACAAAGGCTTCCTTGGTGCCAAGTCTTTTAAGTACGTTGGCTATTTTTTCCGTAAGTTCAAGAGAATAGACACCCAGCACCTGGACCGTTGCCCCGGCAGGATTCGTCAAAGGCCCCAGAAGATTAAAAATGGTTCTAATCCCTATCTCTTGTCTGGGGCCGGCGGCGTATTTCATGGCCCCATGAAAAAGGGGTGCATAGAGAAATCCTATTCCCACTTCCCGGATGCATCTTTCTATATCAGAGTAAGTGATATCTAGTTTGACA
>JAUVVS010000063.1 GCA_030604545.1 Deltaproteobacteria bacterium
CCACCGGCAGAGTGATCGACCACTGGCATACCGGAACCATGACAATGAAGGTCCCCGAGCTCAGACGTTCATTTCCCAATGCCTATGTGGAAATTAACGATCAAGACGCTAAGAAGATGGGTATTCAGATCGGTGACAACATACTGCTCCAGACCCGGCGGGATAAAATGGTTTTTCGGGCCAGAGTCAGCGATGTCTGTCGTCCGGGACTGGTCTTTGTGCCCTGGTTTGATGTGAACCTTATGATCAATAAATTAACCATGGACGCGTTTGACCCGGGTTCCAAACAGCCCGAGTTCAAGATCTGCGCCGTTAAGGTCAGTAAGGTATAATTATGGCGATTGCAGGACTTTTAGTTCATACACTCAAGGAAAATCTTGAGGATGTTGAAAGGCAGATCAAATCCATGCCTGAGATGACCACTTACGGCATTCACCAGGATCAGTATGTCGTGGTGGTGGCAGAGGTCCCGTCGGAACAGATGGAAAAAAAAGTGGACCTGATCAAGGACCTTGAGGGGGTCCTGACCATCTACACCACCTATGTTACTCTCGAGGATGAGTTGCCCAAAACGGATGACTGATGATGCGACTCAGGTTTTTACGGCCTCCCGGGGCCAGGCCGGAAAAAGAGTTTCTTGCGCGCTGCCTGCAATGCGGGCAGTGCGCCCAGGTCTGCATCTTTGATTGTATCAAAATGCGAACCGGATTTAATCCGTTTACTTCGGGAACCCCGGAAATTTCCCCGCGGGATGCACCATGTCACCTGTGTATGCGCTGCAGCGCCATCTGCCCTTCCGATGCACTTGAAGATGTTTCCATTGAAGAATCCAAAATGGGATACGCAAAGCTGGATAGAAAGCTTTGTCACACCTGGAAGGGCTTTATCATCTGCCGCAGTTGTTATGAACGCTGCCCGTTGAAAGCCACAGCTATGGTCCTGGAAAAGGGGATATATCCCGCCATTACAGACAGATGCGTTGGCTGCGGCGTCTGCGAACATGTCTGCCCCGAACAAGCCATTGTCACCATTCCGACCAGATTCGTCACATGAAAAAACCTACTCTCAAGACCAGCCGCCGCATCGTGCAAATCGGCGTGGCTATTGCATTTATTTTGATTCCACTGTTGAACCACTTTCGGATCAGTTATTTTACCGGAAATTTCTTATGTTTCAATGCTGCCGGCCTGCCGCTGGCCGACCCGCTGGCGGTTTTACAGATCACGCTTAAAAACTACTACCTGTCCGTTGATCTGATCATCGGCGCAGGCATCGCCCTTGGTCTTGCCATGATCCTGGGTACGATATTCTGTTCCTGGATATGCCCTTTTGGCCTTTTTTCAGAACTGGTGCATGCCTTAAGTAAAAAGATTCTGCCTAAAACTTACAAGGGTCTTACCATTAAAGGCACCGGCTTTCGTATCAAGATTTTCCTTTTCAGCCTCGGACTGTCCGGTTTCTTGCTTTTTTCCACCACGCCTGTGTTGAACCAGCTTTCCCTGCCTGCCTGGTATTCAAGGATTTTTCAATTCTATTTTGAGCAGAAACACATATCCCTTGCAATACTCTTTTTATTGGTGATTCTTCTGGTTGAATTTGCCGCGCGCCGGCGCCTGTGGTGTAGTTACATCTGCCCCCAATCCTTTCTGTTAATTGCGGCAAAGCTCGCAAACCCCCGAAGGTTGAAGGTTGGGTTCCAGGAAGAAAAGTGTTTATGCAAAAAAGACCAGGATCCTTGCCGACAATCCTGTTCCCTCTCTCTTGACCCCAAACGCTTGGACTACGTTCTGGAAACCGGGTGCAACAACTGCGGCGACTGCATCGTCGTCTGTAAAAAACGGGGTAAAGCCCTGGGGTTTCAATTCAGAGGTTCAAAGTAAGAATGCCGCCTGAAAATAAATTACTCGAAGCCCAACGGCAATTTGACTCCTTCCATCGAATATAGTAATATTCATAATTCCCATCGATAAAACAATTCTTGATGAGGTTAAAAATGAAGAATATTCGGTTTTCGTTACAGACAAAATTTCTTTTGAGCATTATCCTGATCGTGATCCCAACTCTGGGGGTTATTTTTACCTGGGCCGGCATCCAGAATGAAAAACAGGCTATGGAGCAGATAATGAATCAGGCCCGCATTCTGTCAAAGCAGATTATCCTGACCCGGCAGTGGATTGCCGACTGCGGTGGCGTAATGGTATCGGCCAGAAGCGAGGGGGCCAGGGATATCAATTGTTTTTTTGATGACAGTATGGAAACATCCAGAGGATTGTTTAAGCGTTTTACCCCTTCAATGGTGACCAAAAAACTCTCCCAGTATGCAACCCAGCAGGACCTTTACAGATTTCGCCTTGCCAGCCTCACTCCCCTGAACCCGGAAAATAAGGCGGATCATTTTGAAAAGGATTCCCTGATCAAGTTCACCAACGAAGGCCTGATCGAAGCGTTTAAATTCGACATTCATGGCAAGAATCATCATCTTCATTATATCGTGCCCCTTTATCTGGAAAAAGCATGCCTTGAATGCCACCATGCCAGAGGGGTATCTCAAGGCGGTATCAGGGGGGGGCTCAGTATCGTCCTGCCCATCAACGAGATGCAAGTCGCTGTTAAGAACAACTGGATGAAACTGGCTGTTTCAGGAGTGGTTCTGATCTGTCTCGTTACGATCACCCTGCTTTTTATGATGCGTCGTATGGTGATAACACCGTTAAAGGCATACAAAAGATGACCGCTGAAATAAGCAAAGGCAACCTGGAGGCCAGAGTTAAAATAAACACAGGCGATGAGTTCGAAAAGCTTGGGCATGCCTTTAACAACATGGCTGAAAGGATTTCCAAAGGTCGAGACTTCTTAGAAGAAAAGATCGCACAGGCGACTAAAGAGTTATCTGAGGCAAATCAAGAACTCCAAAGCCTTGACAAATTAAAATCTGATTTTTTAGCAAACATGTCCCATGAACTTCGTTCACCATTAACTGTAATTCGAGGTGGTATCGACTATCTTAATAGAAGTCTCACAATAGAGGATAACAGAGGTTATATAGAAATTATTGATAAGAACCTGGCAAGGCTAATTCATCTGGTTTCAGATTTGTTTGATTTCACCAAGATCGAGGCAAAAAAGGTAGAGTGGTCCTTTAAGCAGGAAAATTTAAGCATATTGATACAGGAAGTAATAGAAATCATAAGTCCTTTGGCAGTTGATAAGAAAATTGCCATCAATTATGAAAATCCCGGTGATGTCATTGTGGAGTTCGACCTGGAACGGATCGAACAAGTCATGGTCAACCTTATCGAAAATGCCATAAAATTTTCTGATTGGGAAACGGAAATTCGAATAAAGCTCGAAAAGGGCGAGGAAGACATAACTGTGTCGGTTAAAGACCTTGGGATCGGGATTCCAGAGGAAAATTTGGAAACCATTTTTGATAAGTTTTCAACCGTTCCCTCGGGAAGCAAAAGCAAGAACGAAGGAACCGGCCTGGGGCTTGCCATCTGCAAGGCAATTGTGGATGCCCATGGTGGCATGATCTGGGCGGAAAGCGTGAAAGGCGTGTCAAGCACTTTCTTCTTCACCCTTCCCAAGAGGAGATCATAAAAGTTACAACTTTAACAGCATGGTAACATCAAATTATGATAATATTAACTAAATATCAGATTAGGATAAGGAGGCCTTATGTATTTACCGAAAACATACGAAAACTTTTCTGAAAAATTTCCGGAAGTTTTGAAACACTATCAAGAATTGGGCAAATCCTGCCGGGAAGCAGGTCCTCTGGAAGATAAATATCAGGACCTCGTAAAACTAGGTATCGCAATAGGTGCCAATTCCAGAGGTGCGGTAATGTCTTCTGTTAGAAAGGCTTTGGTTTCCGGTGCTACACAGGAGGAAATCACACAGGCGGTTCTTTTATCTCTTACCACAACAGGTTTTCCGAATATGATTGCTGCGCTGGGCTGGGTAAATGAAGTTCTGGAGAAGCATCTTAAAGAAAAATAAAGATTGAAATTTTTTTTGCCGGCTGTTATGTTAATTTTAACATAAGTCTGACGGATTGAATATTAAATATTGACGATTGAAGATTTGTGTTCCACCAACAATATCCATAGATCTTCAATCTTCATTAGACAATCGACAATTTCCCTTATTTATCAGGTCTGATAACAATGCAAGATTTTGAAACACTTTTAAAGGGTTCCGCAAAGGATCATGGTCATCTCTGCCCGGGTCAGGTGGTCGGTGTGCGTATGGCCATGCTGGGTTGTGAGCTGATTGGGCTGGATGATCCACAAAACCTGCCTCAGATTAAAAAAATTATCGTGTACGTTGAGATCGATAGATGCGCCACCGATGCAATCTCCTATGTTACCGGCGTCAAATTGGGACGTAGGTCGCTTAAATTCGTTGACAACGGCATTATGGCCGCCACTTTTGTTAACCTGGAAACAAACCGTGCTTTCAGAATACTCTCAACAGAAGAATCTCGTGAGCTGGCAATTAAATACGGACCCACCACAAAAGACAAACATATTCAACAATTAGAAGCTTACAAAATAATGCCGCTTGAGGAACTTTTTATGGTGGAAGAAGTAAAGGTGGAAATTCCCATATATGAGATGCCTGGGCCCACCCGATTTAAAGCTGTATGCCAGCAGTGCAAAGTTTTGGTCAGGGATAAAAAAGAAGTATATAAAAACGGACAAATTCTGTGCCGACCATGCGCTTTTGGCACCTATCACCAGGCAATAGAAAAAAGTAAAAAAGTCGTTTAAGAAAGGAATAATAAGATGCCGCAGAAAAAAAACAATCCATTGCCGGAATACGTGCAAAAAAAGGTAAAGATTGAAGATGCGGTCGGACTGGCCCTTGCCCACGACATTACGGAGATCAGACCGGGAGAATTCAAAGGTCCATCTTTTCGTAAAGGGCACAAGATTGAAAGGAAAGATTTATGCCGTTTGATGAGGCTCGGTAAACGGCACCTTTACATCCTTAAGCTGGATAAATGGCAAGTGCACGAAGATAAAGCTGTCCTTGAGCTGGCAGTGGCACTTGCCGGACCGGGTGTAACCTTTGGCCGACAACCCCGGGAGGGGAAGATTACACTTAAAGCTGCCTATAGCGGTCTTTTCAAAGTCAATGTCGATCCTTTAATCAATTTTAACCTGATACCTGAAGTGATGTGCGCATCTATCCATAATAATACCCCCGTAACAAAAGGACAGACGTTGGCAGGGACAAGGGCCATCCCACTGGTTATCCACAGAAATATTTTAGATAAAGCTGTTGATATAGCTCGCATTCACTATCCTGTTTTTTCAGTCAAAGTCTTAAGTCACGCCAAAGCCAGGCTTATTATTACAGGAAACGAGGTTTATGACGGCTTGATCGAAGATAAATTTGAAGACATCGTTACCAAAAAGCTGGAAGCGTATGGAGCATCGCTGGTTGAGACGGTTATTCTGCCTGATGATGAATCGATGATCGCAGACAAGGTTAAAGTCTTTCTAAATGAAGGTGCGGATCTCATTATTACCACAGGCGGCATGTCGGTCGATCCGGATGATGTGACCCGATTAGGCATCAAGAAAGTCGGAGTTGATCGAATATATTACAGTGCCGCCGTATTGCCGGGGGCCATGTTTCAGTTGGCCTATAAAGGCGATGTTCCCATTGTCGGGATTCCCGCCTGCGCCCTCTATCATGAAACCACTATTTTTGATCTGATTTTGCCCAGATTGCTGGCAGGTGAAAAACCGGATAATAAGGATCTTGCCAGATTTGCCCACGGTGGCCTCTGCCTCGACTGTCCCACTTGCCACTTTCCAGCCTGTTCCTTTGGCAAGACGGGGTGACGGGTGACGGATGGCGGATGACAGATGACGGACGAAAGACGACGGATGTGGATGACAGAGTTCTCGATGTGAGGTATTGGCATTAATGGAATTGAACAGCAGGCTATATAATTTGTTTGCGGAAAAGGGAAAAAAAGTTAAGGTTGAGCTGTTGAGTCTTGGCCTTGGCTATACGGCAGTAACAACTTCAGACGGAGGGATAGGGATATCCTATACGTATTTTGACCGGAAAACTTCCTGTTCCCTTGTCAGGAATTACTATGATTATGAGGGAAAACCTGCACTTGAACTACTTGAGAAAATAAAAGGCACGGATCCCATCCAAAGGAGTATGGCCCTATCTTTGATTAATGCCTTAAACTATAAAAAGACGCTTTTGCTACCGGAGGATCCAAAAAACGAAATACTGTTTGAAGAATTTAATGTGCACGAAGGGATAAAGGTGGCCATGGTAGGTTACTTTCGTCCGATTGTAAAAATTCTTGAGGAAAGAAAAGTTCCATTGGAAATTCTGGATGACTTCCACGGACTTGGCCGGAAAGAATTATTTTATAAAAAGCTTGGAAACTGGGCTGATGTACTCTTTTTGACCTCGACATCCATATTGAACAATACAACTGAAGAGATACTCAGAAACGTAAACGAAAATGTAAAGACCGTTATGCTGGGCCCCAGCACACCGATGGTAGGGGATGCATTTGAACATTTACCGATACATATGCTTGGCGGGATAGTACCGATTGAAAAAGAAAAAGTATTACAGGCTGTTCGGCACGGTATAGGAACACGATTCATCCATAAATACAGCAAGAAGGCTTATTTGCTTTTTAATAATTAGTATCTGAACTAAAACTGGTATTTTCCCAAATTTCTGTGCCTGCCCCGTGAAATGCGGAGCCTATTTCTCTGGGGTCAGGCTCGATTTGCACTATATCTTATTTCAAGCTGCAATAAGGTCGGTACTTATATATCGCTCACCGGTGTCGGGTAAAACCACAACAATTTTTTTTCTTTTGTTATTTGGTCGTTTAGCGACTTCAAGAGCTGCCCAGGCAGCAGCACCGGATGAAATACCGCATAAGATCCCTTCCAGTTTGGCCAGCTTCTGAGATGTCTCAAATGCATGATCATTTGTAACAGTAACTATTTCGTCAATGATATCGGTGTTTAGAACTTCAGGGACAAAGCCTGCGCCGATTCCTTGTATTTTATGAGGTCCGCTTTGACCGCCAGAAAGTACCGGTGAATCCGCCGGTTCAACCGCTACCGCCTTAAAAGACGGCTTCCTGGCCTTAATTACTTCCGATACACCTGTAATGGTGCCACCGGTTCCCACACCTGATACGAAGATGTCAACCCCTCCTCCTGTGTCATTCCAGATCTCCTCGGCAGTGGTTTTTCTGTGAATTTCAGGATTTGCCGGATTGGCAAACTGGTTTGGCATGTATGAATTGGGTGTATTTTCGAGAATCTCCTTAGCTTTGTTGATAGCTCCTTTCATTCCCTCACTTCCCGGTGTTAAAATGATTGTAGCACCCAAGTGCTTTAAAAGCTTACTCCTTTCTATGCTCATGGTTTCGGGCATGGTTAAGACAAGGCTATAATTTTTGGCCGCACAAACAAAGGCCAAAGCAAGGCCTGTATTTCCACTGGTTGGCTCCACAATTGTTGTCTTGGCGTTGATAAGCCCTTGAGATTCGGCAGATTCTATCATGGAAAGGCCTATGCGATCCTTAACGCTCCCCAGAGGATTAAAAAATTCCATTTTGGCAAAGACTTTAGCCTCAATCCCTTCAGTTATGCGATTTAAACGAACAATAGGTGTCGAGCCAATAGTGTTATTTATGGTTTTAAATAAATTCATTTTTTGTTCCTTTTTTTAATATTTTAACTGTTTGTAAAAATGGTCGCTTCAAAGGTAATTAAATGTTAAGTCGTGTAAAACTCTCACTAATACCCTCAGACAGTTACACGATTCGAAATTTAACAACCTTTGAAACGATTCGGTTTCTTGTTGTTTTAACAAGCCAAAATAAATTCTTTATGCGAAATCCCGGCTAATGCCCGCATATTATAGATAATAACTGTTTATAACCGTGTCAAGGAAAAAAGTACTACTATGTGGTATTTATATCAAGGTGTCGTCGATCTGGAAATTCAGAATTCAAAAATGATCCCTTTTATTCCATGAAATTCTTTATCCACAGCCGGTTCACCACCTCCTTCAGATGATTAATAAATTTTTTATTTGACTTAAGTCAAGGTATTGCCCGGTCATGTATTTTATATTAGAATAAAATATCATGAGGTATTGAAATGGATAACGTGGTAATGGATAACGTGTCAGACGACAAGATAATAAAGGAGAATCGGCTATGATGAAACGGATTGAACTGTTTAAGGAAAGTGGTTTCGATGATAAGGCGTTTAAAACATTATTAGTTCATGACTCACCCTATTTTAAGGTGTTGAACTTTAATTTCAGCGCCGGCCAAGAACTTCCCATACACTCCCATGACA
>JAUVVS010000078.1 GCA_030604545.1 Deltaproteobacteria bacterium
ACAGGGGCAAATATGGACAAAATTATAGTTGAAGGTGGGCGACCCCTAAAGGGAGAGGTGAAGATAAGCGGGGCAAAAAATGCGGCCCTTCCAATTTTAATTTCATCGCTCCTCACGGATGGATGCAATACATACTATAATGTTCCGGACTTGAAAGATATAGAAAGTACAAAACTTCTTCTTTCAAATCATGGGGCAAAAATCGAGATAAAAAAAAATGCTGTTTGTATAGATGCGACGGGGCTTTACAATCATGAGGCATCTTATGACCTGGTTCGAAAGATGCGGGCTTCCATCCTAGTCATGGGTCCCCTTCTTGCAAGACTTAAAAAGGCTAGAGTTTCTTTACCTGGAGGATGTGCAATTGGGGCACGTCCGGTTAACTTGCATCTGAAAGGACTTGCCAGACTTGGAGCTTCTATTGAATTGAAACACGGGTATATTGAAGCTTCAACCGACTGTCTGAAAGGAAACGAAATCTATTTTGATATCGTTACGGTAACCGGAACTGAAAACCTCATGATGGCTGCTGTCTTTGCAGAAGGTGTTACAGTTCTTCGTAATGCAGCCCGGGAGCCCGAGGTCTTGGCACTTGCAGATGTTTTGAATAAAATGGGTGCCGATATTCAAGGTGCCGGAACTTCGGTAATTACCATAAAAGGAGTTTCTTCGCTGCATCCCGTATCAGTTTCTATAATACCCGATCGGATAGAGGCAGGCACATTCATGGTCGCAGCCGCTTTAACGCGTGGGGATATAAAACTTGTAAATTGTGGTTCCGAACATATGGGTGCAGTTATACACAAATTGGGACTTACCGGAGCCCGTATAGAAATCGAGGAAGAGAGTATTCGGGTCATAGGGTCTGATAAAATTGCAAGTGTTGATGTAAAGACCCTGCCGTATCCGGGATTTCCAACCGACATGCAGGCCCAATTCATGGTGCTTATGTCTGTTGCAAAAGGCCTTAGCATTATTTCTGAAACTATATTTGAAAACCGTTTTATCCATGTTAGTGAACTTAAACGTATGGGAGCTGATATTACGATTTCCGGAAATGCTGTATTGATTAAAGGAGTTCCATTGCTGTCAGGAGCGCAGGTAATGGCTACCGATCTCAGGGCTAGCGCTTCACTTATCCTGGCCGGTTTGGTTGCCCGCGGTAAAACCGAAGTAAATCGGGTGTATCATCTGGATCGTGGATATGAAATGATTGAAGAAAAGTTATCCCAACTTGGAGCTGCCATTAAGAGGGTTAGTGAGTAGTGGTGATAGGTGATCAGTGATCGGTAATCGGTGATCAGTAATCAGTACTTGTCCGAAACGCTATTCTTCGGTAGGAGGAATGTTGAATTCAATGATTAATCCAGCCTTCGGCGGACTGATAGCTTCTGTTCACAATATAGCAACTAATAACGTAATAGTTCAGCTATTTTTTTAGACAGGATTAACAGGATTAACTTGATTTAAAAATTATTTTTAAGAATCCTGTTTTCCTGTCAAATATTTTTTATATGGCGAACCGTTACTTAATACCTAATAACCGATAACCGATCACCGGTCACTGGTTAGACCTGGCCCGGGATCTAACTCGCAAGGTCAACGAAAGAAGGATAACCCTGAACGGTGAACTCTGAACCTGTTAACGCTACCAATAATCTGTATTCACGTCCTGTTTTTCCTCTTCTATTATCTATAATATCAGGGATATCATTCGGGTCCTGGTTTCCCCGGCATGATACATTGGCATATCCGGCTATTATTCTGTGTTTATGCTTGTTATTTTATGACATTATAAAGAAAAAAATCGCTTTTATTTGGCCCATTCTTCTTTTTTTTGCATTGGGGTATTTGTCTATACAACCTTGGATTGTTCCTAATTTCCCTTCAAATCACATTATCCATTTTACTAATTCGAATCCATGGAAGATTGTCGGTATAATCGACGATGACCCGATAAAATATAAAAATCGACTGAAGTTCATATTACGGGCCGAGACCCTTGGGGAATACGACTCATCTTTTCCTGTAACAGGAAAGATCCGTGTGACTGTAGCAGGAAATTGTAATAAACTTTCCATTGGCGACAGAATCACCTTTTTCGGTAAAATAAAGTTGATGAGGAATTTTAAAAACCCAGGAGGGTTTGATTATAAAAGATATATGGCTTTCAAGGGAATTTGGGGAACAACATATGCTCAAGGGAGTAAGCTCACCATACTGAAAAGAGATTCTAGGAAAGGAATTCGATTTGTTATAGAAGATGCCCGTATCAAAATCTCTGATCTTATAGAAAAGACAAGTCAAGAAAAAGAGAAAGAGGTGTTAAAAGCCCTTATTATTGGAGATAGAAACGGAATTTCGCGAGATTTAAGAAAGACCTTTAATCGGGCGGGTGTTGGGCATCTTCTTGCCATTTCAGGACTCCACATCGGCATTGTCGCAACAGTTTCATTTATTCTTTTTTCATGGATGCTTTCTCATTTTAAACTTTTCCTGCGGAATGCATGGACCAGGAAGGGTGCGGCAGCGTTATCTTTAATTCCAGTCTTTTTATATGGCTTACTTGCAGGCATGTCGCCCTCCACCCAAAGAGCCGTCATTATGGTTTCAGTTTTTCTGATGACATTTTGGATAAAAAGGGAACATGATTCAATTAACACCCTCGCAGTTGCAGCGCTGCTGATCCTTATCTTTGATCCCCCTTCTCTTTTCTCGATTTCCTTTCAACTTTCGTTTATAGCTGTTTTATCAATAATATATGGAATGTCCAGAATACCTAATAACAATGCAATTAAAAAAAAGGGACGTTTTTCGATAAAAAATAAACTTTTTTCTCTTTTTTTGGTTTCTTTTTTTGCCATCATCGGCAATTTGCCCCTTATAATGCTTTACTTCAATCAGGTCTCCACAGTGGGGCTCGCGGCAAACTTTATAATCGTTCCCCTCATAGGGTTTATTGTAGTCCCATTAGGACTCATTTCCGTATTTTTATATCCGGTCAGCATTTTCGGAGCCTCAATATGCTTTAAGGCAAACGCTTTTATATTGGCTAAAATACTTGAAATTGTGGACTTGTTTTCAGATTTACCTTTTGCAGCGATAAAAACGTTGACGCCCACCTATTTTGAGATATGCTGCTTTTATATTTTGGGTTGGGCCGTTTTGAACCTAACGGGGCAAAGCACAGAAGGCAAAGCGCAGGGTGCGGAATTGAGAGGAGAGAAAAGTACGCCATTCGGAAAGTTCTATACGCTATTCAAGCAGATATCCGGAAATAGACCGGTTTTTAGAAAGAAATTGCCAATTATTGTTATTGTGTTGGTCATTTTTGCCGGCGGGGCAGATATTTGCTACTGGTTGTATAACAGGTTCTGGCACGATGATCTTAGGGTGACGATTATTGACGTTGGTCAGGGAAGTGCCGGTCTTCTGGAATTACCGGGAGGATATATTCTGCTTATAGATGGAGGAGGTTTCTCAGATAATTCATCCTTTGATGTAGGCGAAAGGATAATTGCACCCTTTTTATGGCGCAGAAAGGTCAAAACTGTTGACACCCTCATCCTTTCTCATCCAAACAGTGATCATTTAAATGGGCTTTTATATATTGCTGAACATTTTAATGTTAAAAACATATGGACTAATAATGAATCAGCAGATACTTTAGGCTATCACAAATTTATGGAGATCATCGAAAAAGATAAAATTAATCTGCCCGAATTCAAGGATATACTACGCACGCATAATATAAGCGGCGTACAGTTGAAAATTTTTTACCCGCCGAATGATTTCATTTATAAAAAGAAGAAAGATAGGTGGCGAAATTACAATAACAATTCTCTTGTTGTCAGGGCTGAGTTTGGATCAAAATCATTTTTATTCCCAGGAGATATTATGGCCGGGGCGGAAAGAGAACTTGTTGCAATTGCAGGGAATAATTTAAAGAGCACGGTCCTTATAGCACCTCACCACGGCAGTAAGACGTCGAGCACCGTGCCCTTTCTGGACAAGGTTAAGCCGGAATATGTAATCATATCATCTGGCTGGAAAAGCAGTTTTAGATTTCCCCATCCATCGATTGTAAAAAGATATAAAGAACGGGGATACGGGGTGTTCCGCACCGACAGCCACGGAGCATTGACAATGTCCACTGATGGCCGATCTTTAATAATCCGCCCATGTATATTAGATCCCTCTTGTCCGGGATAGATAGTAGATGTTTATAAAACAGACTGTGAATAATACTAAAACGGCATTTAGCAAACAAAAGGACCTTGGAGTAATGGAGTAATGGAGTGACCAGGTGACCGGTGACCGGTGATCAGTAATCGGTACTTGTCCGAAACGCTATGCTTCGGTCGAAGGAATGTTGAATTCAATGATTAACAAAGCTGATAGCTTTTGTTCACAATATAGCAACTAATAACCGATAACCGATCACTGACCAGAGCAGCGCTTACCATACCTTTTCTAAATTTGAACGCTTATGAAAAAAAGCCGTAACTTTTGAACGTTACCAATTAATTGAGCAATCGGGGAATTTTTCTCTTTTATCCATGGAGCGATTGAATAGAAAAACTTCCCGACCCCTGAATTCTTTAGGAGACCTTTGAAAAATGCTCAATTTTGCCTGCCCCGTTAAATCCGTTTTTATATTTAACCGGGGTTCAAGTTCAAGGCAGGCGAAAATTTTAACCACAGGAATACATTGAGTATTTCGAGGATTACAATTTGAGCCTAACACAGAAATTGGACAAAAGGGGGCGTTTTGCAAAGGTCTCGAATGGAGATTATGATGAGACTCAGTCTCTATGAAGGGAACGATGCAATCGCATGGGCCGCGTATCAGGCCGGGTGCCGTTTTTTTGCAGGTTATCCCATTACACCGGCAACGAGTATTTACAACAACATGCTTAAGATCTTGCCGCCTATGGGCGGTACCGTGCTTCAGACTGAAGACGAGATTGCCGCCATGGGCTATTGTATCGGTGCATCAATGGCCGGGTTGAAAGCCATGACTGCAACTTCAGGTCCGGGAATAAGTCTTTGTTCAGAGCAAATTTCTTTTGCCATCGGTTCCGAAATACCCCTGGTCATCGTCGATGTTCAACGCCTGGGGCCTTCTACCGGTTCGGCCACCAAGGGAGCAGACGGAGATGTTCAGTTCATACGCTGGGGAAATTCCGGCGGACTGCCGGTGATTGTCCTTGCTCCGGTTGATGTAAAGGATTGCTTTACATTAACTATGCATGCATTTAACCTTGCAGAGGTCTATCGTTGCCCGGTCTTTATAGCCTCCAATAAGGAAATCGCCCAAACCAGAGAAAGCATTAATTTGGAAAGCCTTGAGCGGCCGGACATTATTGATCGTTTGATGCCCCCTTCAGGGGGACCTTTTTTACCTTTTCAAAGTCTGCCGGAAAAGGATGTGCCGGGTTTCCTGCCTATCGGTGGAAAAGTAATCGTACGCCAGACATCCTCGACCCACGGTGTTAACGGCTACATAACAACGGATCCAGACGAGATAGCCACCATGATTGAGCGTATGAATCGCAAAATAAAGACAGAGATTGATCGATTCAGCTTTGCTGAATCATTGATTGAACCTGGCGCGGAGACCTTAATCCTGACATACGGCGTCACGGCACGGGCTGCCAGGGCGGTTTATAGGGACCTTAAGACCGAAGGTAACCCGATATCCCTCTTGATCTTAAAAACTCTTTGGCCCGTCCCAGAGAATCTAATTTATAAAAATGCCGAAAAGGTTAAACGAGTGGTAGTTGTTGAGATGAACCTGGGCCAATACGTTAGAGAAGTGGAGCGTGTGCTTAAAGACAAAAAAGTGGTTTTTCTGGGACAAATGGACGGTAGGCTGATCTCACCAAACCGTATAAAGGAGGTGGCCCTTGGATAGCCTGCTAAATAAAAATCGACCACCCGTTTTTTGCCCGGGCTGTTCCCACGACAATGTACTCTATTCCCTGGACAAAACCTTCCAGGATATGGGCCTCCAGGGCAATCAGATTGCAATGGTCAGCGACATCGGCTGTTCAGGGCTCTTTGATACCTTCTTCAACACTCATGCGCTGCACGGGCTTCACGGCAGAGCACTGACATATGCCGGAGGCTTGAAGCTGGCCCGTCCGGATCTTAATGTCGTTGTAACCATGGGTGACGGCGGCCTTGGTATTGGTGGTGCGCATTTACTCTCAGCCTGTCGTCGCAATCTCGATTTAACCCTGCTGGTTCTGAACAATTTCAATTTCGGTATGACCGGCGGTCAGTTTTCTGCTACAACTCCGCCTGAAGCCATGGTGGGTTCCGGCTTCTTAAACAGGCTGGAGAGGCCTATCGACGTTGCACAGGTGGCAGTAGCAGCCGGAGCTCCTTTTGTAGCGCGCAGTTCAGCATATCAAAAGGATTTACCGGAACTGATTGAAAAAGCTATTCGATATAAGGGATTTAGTGTTGTTGATATCTGGGGGGTTTGTCCTGGCCGCTATTTAAAGCGCAATAAACTAACTCCGAATATGATCGATGATGCGCTTAATAAACTTAAACCCTTAAATGGTCCAGTCTTGCAGAATATGCGCACCGAATACGGACAAAGCTACCGTGAGCATGCTGCCGACCAAAAACCGATTTCTCCGCCGGCTGGAATCGATGCCCGCTTCGATCCACCTAAACCAGGTCGTCAGGAAGTGGTCATCCTCGGTGCTGCCGGACAGAGAATACTGACGGCAGGCGAAGTTCTGGGAATCGCAGGCCTCACTGCCGGCCTCAATATGACCCAGAAGAACGAATATAATATCACCGTCTTAAGAGGGCCATCAATATGCGAGCTCATACTTTCTCCTGAAGAGATAGACTACACCGGAATAACTAAGCCGGCTGCGGTTATCGTTTTGGCTTCTGAAGGAGTGCTTCGCCGTGAGAGCCTTATCAATCAACTTGATCATAACACCGTTGTAATTCAGGTTGTCGGAGTAGATATACCTTCCACCAATGCCCGGGTTATTTCAGTAAATTTCAAAGGCAAGGGCATCAAAAAGACGGACTGGGCCTTGGCCGCTCTGGCATTCTTATCGAACATGAATCATGTTTTAAATTCAAAGATGCTTGATGCCGCCGTAACGATCCGTTTCAAAGACAAGACCTTACATGCTGTTAAAGAAATCGTTGCCAAAGCAACGGCTTAGATTATGTTCCTATTCAAACTTTGAACGCTTATGAAAAGAACGCCGTAACTTTTGAACGTTACCAAGAATTCGTGAATGTTTCCCCTGACTACACAATGAGACCTTTGAAAAATGCTCAATTTTGTTCAAGTTCAAGGGCAATTCTGCAGGACAGCAGAATTGGACAGCTGCCAAGCTGCCCTTTAGGGCGAGGGACATGGACGTCCCGAGTCAACGCGAAAATTTTTCCCTTTAAATGTCAAGCAAAAAAATCACTTTGTTTCATTTTTTTTCACCGTCTTTTAATGTATGCAAAAACCTAACCGGACATTACTGCTTGACACCCCATTATTTTTTTGGCATAATTTATGCTCACAATTCTTTTCCCGTATCACCACCTAACCCACAACCAAATAAAAAAGGAGGAAGGTATCATGTCAGGACAAAACAAGGTTTACCCAACCAGAGTGCAGTGCCCGACTTTTCTGATAGGGGTCGTGTTGACCGTCAGCGTGGCTTTCTTGGTATTTGGCGCACCTTCGGTTTTTGCTGGCAGCGCACTGAAAGTCGGTGTGTACGGGGGCTATTTCAAGGATTCGTTCGACAAACACATCTTCCCTGATTTCACCAAGGAAACCGGTATTAAAGTTGAATCGGTGGCCGAACCCACCGGCGAAGCCTGGCTGGTTCAATTGGAGCAGGCGGCACGGGCCGGTCAAGC
>JAUVVS010000193.1 GCA_030604545.1 Deltaproteobacteria bacterium
ACAAATTCATCAACGTCCCCAAGATCATGATGTTAAGGGAGAAGCGCAAATGGGAAGTCCCCATGAGTGCCAGAGTACCAATGCGGAAAACAGGGGCGGCCCAACTCGTAGTACTGATGAAGTCTCTGTAATGGAGATGGAGCGAAGGGGTTGGTTCATCCAGCTTTAGGATTTGACCAACCAGAGATGGGAGAAGCCTTTGACTACAGCAAGGTCGATGGTGTTTGAACTGTCGACTGGATGAGAGGAGCCGTATGACGGGAGACGGCCACGTACGGTTCTGTGAGAGCCGGGGAGTGAAATTCCCCCCGGGCTACTCGACCCTATTATTGTTGCATAGGTTGCCATTGAGCGATCAAATCGGCAACTTCGGCTTTGCGCACATAAGCCTCGGGAGAACTAAAGTGCGCATGAACGTGTGTAGCACCATTTTTTTTCGCACAAACTTCCATCTCATGAGGAGATAGCCCTTCGTCAAAATTCCTGACCTCTCCTATGTATAGCGGCACCCATTCTCCATTTTCAGTTTGTTTGGCGAAAATAATGTTACCGGCTATCTTTCTGAATTGTGAATCTATAGGATGAATCCAATATCCATACTTTCTTCCGGATTCTCCGACCCAGTAAATGTCAGGTTTACTCATTTTTCTTCACCTTTTTCCCCTATTTCATTAGTAATATTCAAAAGTTACGGCTTTTTTTCATAAGCGTTCAAAATCTAAAAAGGTAATGCCTGTTTCCGAAAGGCGATATCACTGTATAATTCCTTGACTGTTCACAGTGATCAAATATTTGGAATTTGCGCCACGTAAGCTCTAGTGACAGAGATAATATAGGATGTCGCCTATGACAAACACAATTTCACGCAAATCCTTTATCCGCACAACCCTGTGCATCCCTCTACAGCGATTTGTTATATGCCTACTTCCTCAAATCTATTCAATTCCACATTCTTGAGGGCCGACCTCGGGTCAAAAATCCGGCCGTTCATTGCTATATGCCATTATTTATTGACCATTTTTTCTCAATCACCCTTTGAAGTCTGGGAAATGAAATTAACGATCATTCTTGAAAATTCTGTCCCACAATCTTCTTGGAGAAAGTGCCCTCCACCCTTGATGGTAATATGGGGCTGATCTTTTGCCCCTGGAATCTTGCTTTGGAATACGCGTTCACCCCCGCGAGTGATAGGATCGCTGTCACTGAACATGGTTATAAACGGTTTTTTAAATTTAAAGAGTACTTTCCAGGCTTCACGGTTTGCCTGTGCTGCGGGGTCATCCGAGGTGATGGGGACAAGCGAAGGAAATATGCGTGCGCCTTCTTTGTATGTGTCGTCCGGGAAGGGAGCATTGTATGCAGCAATCACTTCCTCCGTCAAAGGCGTCTGGCATCCCATAGTGATAATTGCTCCGACGTCGAAATCTGGCACTTCTATTGAATATTTGCGCCAGTTTAAGAACGCGTCAGGCATCGGGGTATCTCCAGTAGGTAGTCCCGTATTGGCAGCCACTACCCTTGAAAATTGATCCGGATTTTGGGCCACCAAACGTAATCCTATTAAACCTCCCCAATCCTGACAGACAAGAGTGACTCGCTGTAAATGCAGCTTGTTTAACAAAGCCTGCATCCAATCAACATGACGCTGATAGGTATAATCCTTCTGATCCGCTGGTTTGTCCGAGCGGCCGAATCCCACTAGATCCGGTGCAACGGCTCGATACCCAGCATCAATGATGATAGGAATCATTTTCCGATATAGATAAGACCAACTGGGCTCTCCGTGCATAAGTAGTACAGGTTCCGCATCAATCGGGCCTTCGTCAATATAATGAATCCTAAACTCTTTACCTTCACTATCCGGAATTTCCATATAGTTTGGCTTAAATGGGTAACCAGAAAGATTTTCAAACGAATCATCTGACGTTCTTAAAATTTTCATTTTCAATCCTCCTGCAAGTTTTGGATTTAGTTTTATCTTAACCTATGTGCAGTTATAACGTAAAACTCAGCGGCGGGTCAAAAAGCTTATACCGAAGGCTACCGCGCTTCTTCCCGTCCGCTGTAGTGTCTGGTTAACCCTTTTCATTTTCTTCTTTGGATTCTATGAAATTTGACAGCTCAATGAGATTGCCATCAGGATCACGAAGATAAATTGATAAAATCGAGCCTTTCGCCCCAGCCCTTCGGACAGGTCCTTCCACAATATTAATTCCGCATGTTCGAATATGTTTCTCAACATCCTCAATAGGAGTGGGGGTTATAAAGCAAAGGTCAGCGGAACCCGGCATAGGTTGCTCAGCTTTTGGTTCAATTTCCTTCCCATATTCATGTACATTGATTTTATGATTTCCAAATTTTAAAGCCTTTCGATCTCCACCGAAGGAAATTTCCTGCATACCAAGCACTTGCCTGTAAAAAGAACACGTCCTTGAAATATCTTTTACCGTCAAAACCAAATGATCAAGGGAGTCTATTCTTATTTTTTCTGTCATTTCGTTTTATAACGATCCTTTTCATTGAAAAACGTGATATCCGCATATCCTGCATGTATTTTTGCTGAATGCTTCACCCCAGCCGGAATGAAGTAGCGATCACCTTTTGAGTAAGTTTTCACAACGCCGTCAACCGTTAAATCAATTTTCCCATCAAGAACAATCCCCCACTGGCTTTCGTGGGAATGCTTTGGTAATTCTATGTCTTCTTCAAACTGCATAAAAAGAATCTGGTGTGTTTCGGATTGAGAGAGATAGGCGGTAAGGCCCTTCAGCGGAATATCTGCTTTGGGAAGGTTCTTTATCGGATCAGGAAAGATTTCTCTCATATGTTCATTCCAATATTTGGGTTAACAGTTAGGATAGGTGGAAGATTTTCCATGTATTGCTTATTTAGGCCTAGTGTTCACCTTTTACCATGTTAAAGATTGTCCACAATCTTGCGTTTACCTATGAGATTTAACTTAAATTTTCGTATGGTTTCCGGGGAGATTTTTTCATTTTCCAGACTCCTGAAATATAATGCGTCAAAGGGACATTGAACAATACAGGCACCGCATTGAACGCAACGATCTGTCCTCGGCATTGTTACAATATATCGATTTTTATCCAGTTCATAACAATTCCTTGGGCAAACCTGCTCACAGAAACCAGCGCCTTTGCATCTTACTTTATCAAGTGCGATTTTTAAAAATCTGTCTTCATGTAGGCCGCTCTTGTATATCGGAGTGCTTCCCATTAAATCAAGACTTATCAAGAGAATAACAACAAACGAAACGAAACTCCAACGGCAAATGAATCCCCAAGAAAAGATACCTGTTAGGGTGCTGTAAAGGGCAAGACAGAATATAAAAAATCCCCACAGAATCAGCGGCACACGGCTGAAATCAAAGACAATAGTATATTTATTGAAACTCGGTCTTCTTTTTTTGGGACTGAGGTATTTAGAATACAAAGGGAAAAACACAAAGAGTAAAAACGGTAAAGTCCAGATAAAAATGTTCAGGGATAGAAACGCCTCTTGCCAAAAAAGAAATGCTACAATGTTCACGATGATTGAGAACGGGAATGCCCACATGGCAGCCATTTCAATCCGCTGGACCATCGGGAATCTGACTTCCCGCATTTCTGAAGTTTTCATGAGCCCGTTCTTTATAAACGTAGGTAGATCTTTCGCATAAACCGGCCCCCAGATTACCTTCCATGCTGTCTTCTTCTTTATGAGCCTAGCTTCAATACCCGTAGCAGCAAGCTGAGGAAATATAATATTTCTGTGATCCACAAGTTTTTCAATACCGCTGGTTTTCAGTACTGAAATAACAGAGTGATTTGTAAAATGACCACCTGTAGCACCGCACCATACATTGTACCCTTTACTATTAGCAACAAGGAGATACGCATCTACCTCCTTTAATGATTTCTTTACCCTTTCTACCGTTAGATGATAATTACAGGTTAGAAAAACTGGAGAGTTACTATCTGGATTTCCTATTCTAATCAAACCTGTTTTGGAGGGGAAAGGAGCCATCCTCAGTAAGGTTTCAATAATATTTACAGCGAAATAATTGAGTCGTTTCATTTTTCCCTTTCAGGCTTTTCTCCCAACTAACTCGATAAAGTTTCCCATCTTATTCAATCTAATGGATTCTATTAACAAACCAGCCTCTTCGACTCTCGTTGGTAAATTATTTACTGCGCTTGAAGTAGTTTGGGTGATAAGGTAAGTAATTATCAAGAGGGGAAATCTTATTAGCCAGGAGAGGACCTTTTTGAAAATGCTTGTAGGTCTTACTTCGTCTGCAATGAGCAAAAGGCCATCGGGTTTCAATATTCTTCTTACTTCCTTTAGGGTATAGACTAATTCATTCTCCGTCAATTCAGAAAAACAAAGGCCGCTCATCACAACGTCGTAGCTTTCCGATTCTTCGCTTCCAAGCTCAGCAACTCCCATTTCATATAGCTCTATGTTTTCTGTAAGATTAGCTTTAATTGTCCGTTTTCGTGCGATTTCTAACATTTGCCAATTGACATCAATACCTTTCACCTTTGCAGACTTTTGAGCAGCCTTTATTGTCAATGTTCCGGTACCACAGCCAAGGTCAAGGACTTTCTGCCCACTTTTTATATAAGATGTTAATCGATTGTAAGCATCATCCAATCTTCCAAGTGTGAGAATACGAATTCCTTTGTCATACCGACTTGGAGCAGATTCAAGTATTTTCATTAAGATATATATGCTCATTGGGATATTTTCTCGAAGCCTCCAGATTAACGGCCTAATGCCAGAGCTTAGCTGCGTGGCGCGGTTGCGCGCCCGCCTTAGCCCTTACCTTTTCCTTTGCCCTTTCACGTAAGGGCGTATCTGCAAGCGTGCCATGTCAGCTACAGCGACTTGTTC
>JAUVVS010000238.1 GCA_030604545.1 Deltaproteobacteria bacterium
CCAGACATCGTCAGATAGTAGAGTGGTTAACTACTCGACGACTTAACAAGATCTGAATTATCTATTAAGTCTACAAAATTCATCATAGCACTGCTTTTCCTGCTCACGGTATGCCTGGAGACGCTGCATCAGTTCGTCGTAGTCAACCTGGTGCCCATCAAATTCCGGTCCGTCTACGCATGCAAACTTGGTCTTGCCTCCTATTGATACTCGACAGCCGCCACACATTCCTGTTCCGTCAACCATTATCGGATTGAGGCTGACCATTGTTTTTACATTGTAATCCTTTGTTATTTTGGATACGAATTTCATCATAGGCACGGGTCCGATTGCAACCACAAGATCCACCTTTTTATTATCTAAGATATCTTTCATCACATCCGTCACAAAACCGTGATGCCCGTAAGATCCATCATCGGTACATACATGAAGCTCATGGGAAACAGCCCTCATCTGATCTTCCAGGATGAGTATGTCTTTGCTTCTTGCACCAATAATGCTTATAACATGATTTCCTACCTCCTTGAGAGCTCTTGTAATGGGGTGAAGAACAGCTATACCTGTACCCCCGCCGACGCACACTATGGTACCGACCTTTTCAAGATGTGTCGGCTTTCCTAGAGGACCGATAACATCTTGATATGCATCGTCCACTTGTAATGTCTTAAAAAGAGCGGTACTCTTCCCAACAACCATGTAAATTACAGTTATTGTACCTTTTTCGGGATCAGAATCCGCCATGGTGAGTGGAATGCGCTCTCCCGTTTCATTTGCTTTCATTATAACAAACTGGCCTGGTTTTGCCTTTCGGGCAATCAGAGGCGCTTCAATCTCGTTTAATACCACGGTTCCCTCTGACATCTCTTCACGTCTTACAATTTTAAACATTATGAACCTCCAAACCGAAAAAACTCTTTGTTATAATTGGCAGGAGCACTGTACTTTGCCAATCGATATTTAAATTAAAGGACAGCCAATATCAATAAAATATCATTAAATCAATCTAATAATATTGTTATTCTCAATTTTCAATGGTAAACGGATTGAAATATTTTAGCTGTTTGAAAACAAGGCCGCTTGAAAGATAATTAAATGAAACTATTTGACAGCCACTGTCATCTTGATGACCGGGTATATGACAAAGATATTGACGAGGTTATAAAACGTGCAAAAAATGCCGGTGTTGCTGCGGCTATAGTAGTGGGAATAGACAAGAAGAGTTCAAGTAAAGCGGTTGCAATTGCAGAATATCATGAAGGTTTCTATGCATCAATAGGTATTCACCCACACAACGCTAAAGAGGCCGATGATACGACTCTTAACTTTCTTTGCAACATTGTTGGAAATCCAAAGGTTCTTGCATGGGGAGAAATCGGATTAGATTTTAACCGTATGTACTCACCTAAAAAGGATCAGGAAAAATGGTTTATTAGGCAGCTTGAAATTGCAGATGAGCTTAATCTTCCGGTCATTTTCCATGAAAGAGACAGCAATGGCCGTTTCTATGAAATCCTGAAAGATCATTTTCAAAAAGGGAGAGAAGGAGTCATCCATTGTTTCAGCGGTAATAAAACTGAACTAAGGCAATACCTTGATCTTGGCCTTCACATCGGTATAACAGGTATTCTGACCATAGAAAGTCGAGGGTCCAATTTGCGTAATCTTGTTCCATATATTCCAATGGAACGTATTTTAATCGAGACTGACGCACCATATCTTACCCCTGCGCCTGAAAAAAACCGCACACATCGGAATGAACCTGCCTTTGTCAGATCAGTCCTGCAAAGGCTGTCAGAGGTAAGAGAAGAAGATCCCGACTATCTTTCAGATGTGATATGGAAAAACACCTGCAAGCTGTTTAAGATTGAAGATTGAAGATTTGTTATTTGGCCATTAAATGACTTACCGCCTTTTCCAGCCCGTCGAGTGAAAGTTCAAACATTGGGAAAATCTGGCGGATAGTGGAAATGGTATGGGTATAATTCCACATACGCTCTTGAATAGGGTTCAGCCATACAGAATGTGGAAAGAATTTAGATAGAAATTTAAGATGTTCTATGCTCGGTTTGCCGCTTCGCTCTTCTATATGTATTGATCCATCAGTGGCCATAAGCTCATAAGGCGCCATGCTGGCGTCACCTACCAGGATAAAACGTGTTTCAGAGTCAAAGCGGACAAATTCTTTGACTTTTTGCGGTTTTTTACATCTAGACGGATCTTCCCAGAGATTATCATAGATAGTATTATGGAAAAAATAAGTTTTAATGTCTTTGAACTGGTCTCCGGCATAATCAAAAAGGGTTTGTACAACCGATATATATGGATCCATTGACCACCCACCATTGTCAATGGCAAGGATTACCTTCAAACGGTCTTTTATACTCCTTGAAAAGATGATCTCGATTTCACCTCCATTTTTCATGGTCTGATAAATGGTTTCGTTGATATCCACCTGGTTTTTAGGACCCGAAGGGATCATGTTGCGAAGTCTTTTCAAGGCTTCACCAATCAAGTCTTGTGTCAAGGGGCCGCTGCGGGCATAGTCCTTATATCGTCTTTCCATGGCAACTTTAACTGCGGACTTGTTTCGTGATACGCCGCCAACACGCATACCACCTGGGTGGTATCCTGAGTGGCCAACCGGCGATGTGCCGCCCGTGCCGATCCATTTGCTGCCCCCGTGATGAGCTTCGGTCTGTTCTTTGAGTCGTTCTTTGAAATATTCGATTAGTTCATCGGGAGTTAGTTTGCTCAGCTCTGATTCATCAATGCCTAAGGCATCAGCAAGTATCCTGGGATTTTTTAGCCATTCTTCAAGCATCGCCCTTGCAATTTCATCGAGTTCAAAACTCTCAATGTCCGGCAATTCCGTTCCCTGAAAGTGGTGGGCAAATACCTGATCAAAAAGGTCGAAATAGCGTTCGCTTTTTACAAGAATAGTGCGGGATGATGTATAAAAATCATTTAGGGAATTAACGAGACCTGTATTCAGCGCCTTATGAAGGGTTAAAAATGATGTGGGACTGATCGGTATTCCCACATCCTTTAATGTATAAAAGAAATCTATGAACATATTATAAAGAGTGTTTGATGAATTTGAAAAAAGACGAATTGATCAAGTTTTAGGTTTTAAGTTTTAGGTGTTAGGGTATTATTTTTATGCTGTTTTAACATATACTTAAAACTTAAAACCTAACACTTAAAACTTTTGTAAAAAGTCATTTTTTTGATTTTTTACGAATCGTTCATGTTTTAATATAGTCTTCTTTTGCTCACCATATTAGCAGCTTGTTCATAATCCTGGCTCTTTTTGAACAAGACTCCCAAGTACGGCAACTCTTCTTTGGCTAATTTTCCGGGATTAAAATCAGGATCAGTTTGCAATGCCCGTATCCAGTTTATAAGCTCCCGGGTGGCCGGTTTTTTTTCGATGGCATCCAGCTTCCGCAACCCGTAAAAGGCCGAAACAGAATTTTCTATAAGTTCTGAATCGATATCCGGGAAATGAACCCTTATAATTTTTCTCATCATCTTTGGGTCAGGAAAGGCTATATGATGAAAATTGCACCTACCGAGAAAGGGATCAGACAGGTCTTTCTTCGCGTTGGACGTGATTATAATTACCGGACGAAAATTGACCCCAATGGTTTTATCGATCTCCATAATGTCGAATTCCATCTGATCCAGAACATCCAGCATATCATCCTGGAAATCGGTGTCTGCTTTATCTATTTCGTCGATCAAAAGGACAGTCCTTGTATTCGAAGTAAAGGCCTGGCCTATCTTTCCCATCTTTATATAATCTTGAATATTGCTTACATCTCTATTAGAATCGCCAAAACGGCTGTCATTTAAGCGTGTTAGGGTGTCGTATTGGTAAAGCGCATCAACCAGTTTCATGCTTGATTTCACGTTCAGCACAATCAGAGGCATATTCAAATTTTCGGCAATTGCATGGGCAAGCATGGTTTTTCCCGTACCCGGCTCCCCTTTTAGCAGAAGCGGCATTTCAAGTGCCATGGATATATTGACAATACTAGCAAGCTCCTCATCCAGAACGTATTGTGTTGCTCCTGAAAAATTTTTATTAGTCTTGTTATACATAAATCAAACCTCATCCTTATTTCAGATATCGCCAAGTAGTTGAGTGGAAAAATAACAACTTAACTGGTCTGAATTTATGCCATATAGGCAATTTATTGTCAATGTATTATACTAAGTGCTGAACTAAATGCTAAAAGATTGACACTTAAATAGTCTGGTGCTATATTAATACATTAGATATTCTTTTATTTCATATTGGTGTATTATGGGCA
>JAUVVS010000070.1 GCA_030604545.1 Deltaproteobacteria bacterium
AAATATGATCGTTGCCGTTATGAGCGATAGCCATGATAATATATGGAATTTGCGGAAAGCTTTGACTATTATAAAGAAAAAGGGTGCGGGAATGATTATTCATTGTGGTGATTTTATTGCTCCATTCATGCTGAAAGAACTGGATGAAGCGGGTATTCCGGTTTATGGCGTTTTTGGAAACAATGACGGGGATCAATATCTGTTAACAAAGCTTTCCTTGACCACCTTAAAAAATATTACACTTCACGGCCTTGTCGGCCAAGTTGATGTAAATGGATTTAACATTGGCTTTACCCATGATGGAATTGTTGGAGAGGGCCTGGCTTTAGGCGGCAATTACAAAATGGTCTGTTTCGGCCATTCCCATAATTATTTAAAGAAGGATGTGGGGAAAACCATTCTTTTAAACCCCGGCGAGATTATGGGAAAAGACGGCTTGTCAGAATTTTGCTTTGTTGATACAGGCACAGGACAGATTGAAAGGGTGGAATTACTTAAATAATTGAATATTTTCGATTGAAAATTGAATATTTAATGAATTTTTCCATTTTTTACTTAATGATCCAAATCAAAACAGCGGAGCGGAGCGACTTCCATAAATCTAAAATCATCAATCTGCGATCTACAATCCCTTGGTTATGGCCCGTCCGCCTCACTCCGCTTGGCAGGATGGCGGGCTTGTCCGGGTTAGATCTTTGATTTTTAAAATAAGCATTTAATATCTTATTTATCTGTGTTATCTGTGTGCCAAATTGAAATTCCTATGCTATTGAATTAGAATACAGAAAGAGAGTTTTGACCATGAGAATAAAGATTATTTTTATAGCAGTTATTTTTTTTACTCTGTTTTCCATAGCTGTTTCTTTCGGAAGCGAAAAGGAAGCTCAAAAATCTCCATCTGCTTTTTTCCCTGCAAACAGTTACGAGTTTGAACAGGTGGTAGACGGTGCTAAAGTGATGCATGATTTTATCATTCAAAACAAAGGAACAGCACCACTTATAATTGAAAAGGTAAAAACAGGCTGAGGGTGCACCGCTGTCTCTTATACGAGACAGATCCCTCCCGGCGGTGAGGGGAAAATCACAATTAAAGTTAATACTAATGGATATGGTGGAAAAAAACTGTCAAAAAATATTGTTGTATATACAAATGACCCCAAAGAGCCACAGTTCAATTTGACGATTTTAGGCAATGTTGAAAAATATGCTACTATTACTCCGAAGGTAGTAAAGCTTTATGGCCCTATTGGAAAGCAGATCAAAAGGTCGGCAACTATTTCCCCTGAGGAAAAATATCCCTTCAAAATAGTTAATGTAAGGGCAAAAAGCGGAAAGAACATAAATTACAAGCTGGAGGAGATAAAAGGACCAAAAGTGGTTAAATACATATTGACTATTGAAAATATAAAAAAAGAGAAAGGCAAGTATCATGACGTTATTCATTTAAAAACAAATAATAAAATACATCCTGAAATTAAAATACGGGTATACGGAAATATTTTTGGGGAGAAACAAGAAGGTAAACAATAGGTTTTTATGAAAGATATCAAAGTGGTAGTTTTTGACTGTGATGGTGTTCTTTTTGATACAATAAAGGCAAATATTGCTTATTACAATCAGATTCTGGATCATTTTAGTAAACCTGGCGTTACTCCCGAGCAATTTGCTTATATCCATATGCATACTGTAGATAACTCGCTCTCCTTTCTGTTTGAAGATACAGAGACCCTTGAAAAAGCACAAGCTTATCGAAAAAAGATGACCTATCTTCCATTTCTAAAATATATGGAAATGGAGCCATATCTAAAGCCTTTGCTTCAAAAGCTGAGACCAAAATATAAAGCTGCAATTGCAACAAATCGGTCTGATACGATAAACCGCCTCCTTGTTGAATACAATCTTACGGAATATTTTGATTTGGTTGTCAGTGCTTTTGATGTGGCTCGCCCCAAACCTTACCCTGATCCGCTTATCAAGATTTTGGAACATTTTAAGATAGAGCCTCGACAAGCAATCTATGTGGGGGATTCAGAACTGGATGAAAAAGCGGCAAGGGAGGCAGAAGTAATATTCGTTGCATACAACAACAAATCCTTAAAGGCGGATTTTTATATCAATAATTTAGAGGAGCTTGAAGCAATACTGGTGGTTTAAGGTAAAAGGGGGCGTTTTGCAAAGGCCTCAAGTTATCTTCAAAAGAATGATTGGAGATGAATAATGGATCAAGCTGTCAAAGAGGCTATTTATCGGGCTGTGAAAAAAGAGCCTTTTGCACAGGCCATGAACATGGAACTCGTTGCTTTGGATCTGGGATATTCTGTGGTAGAGATGACCTACGATCCGGCAACCATGAATAACATTTACGACCGTGCTCATGGAGGGGCAATTTATGCCCTGATCGACGAGGCCTTTGAAACGTCCTGTCAGACGCACGGCTCCGTGGCTGTCGCCTTAAACGTGAATGTAACCTATGTGTCAAGCCCTGAAGCAGGTGTACGCTTGCAGGCCGAGGCAAAGGAAGTCAGCCTAACAAAGAAGACAGCCGGCTATGATATCAAGGTCAAAGATCAGAACGGGCAAGTGATCGCTACGTGCCAGGCTTTAGCCTTCAGAACGGGCAAACCGATTCCCTTTCTCTGAAAATCAGTGTAACCGCTCGGTTATTTTGCCACAAAGGCACCAAGACACCAAGATTATATAAATTTAATAAATAATCACGAAAACTCGAAAGGTTGAAAGCACGAAATAAAATTAGGTTTTTCGTAAGCGTTCACGGGTTCAGGGTTCAGGGTTCAGAGGTTCACCCCAAATCTGAACCGCTGATTCGTGGGTTCTGAATAAAGATGGCATGAGAATAGAACAATTTGAAGGCATTGAGGCGTTGCAGTTGGCCCGAGAACTAACTCGCAAGGTCTATGACCTGATAAGGAAGGCCTAATTTGTTCACGATTTCGGCTTGAAGGAGCAAGTTAAGATAACCTTGAACGGTGAACTCTGAACTTGTGAACGCCTACAAAAATTGTATATAGGAGGTTGATATGAATAGAAAGATTAAGCAGGTGGCGGTTCTTGGTTCCGGTATAATGGGTGGTGGAATTGCTGCACTACTTGCAGGGGCAGGCATCAGGACATTGCTTCTCGACATTGTTCCCTTTGATTTGAAAGATGAAGAAAAAAATGATCCTGTGGCCAGAAACAGAATCGTAAAAGCCGGTCTGGATGGGGCGCTTTTGGCAAAGCCTCCCCTTTTCATGGAAAATAAAGACGTCGACCGTATCACAATCGGCAATTTTGAAGATGATTTTAACAAGCTCGCAGAATGCGACTGGATTATTGAAGTTGTAATAGAAAACCTAAAGATAAAGCAGGATCTTTTGAAACGGATAGAGAAAGTAAGGAAAAATGGTACGGTTGTTTCCACAAATACTTCGGGTATTCCTTTAAAGAAGATGTCAGAAGGGTTGAACAAAGAATTCAAGCAGCATTTTCTGGGGACACATTTTTTTAATCCGGTAAGATACATGAAACTGCTGGAGATCATCCCTGGAGAAGAAACTCTGCCTGATATTCTCGAATTTATGGCGAATTTTGGTGAGCGGATTCTTGGAAAAGGTATTGTATGGGCCAAAGATACACCTAATTTTGTGGGAAACAGGATCGGTATCCAGGGAATTGTAAAAGCGATGCAGGTTATGGTTGAAACCGGTTTATCGATTCCGGAAGTTGATGCCCTTTTCGGTCCTGTAATGGGAAGACCAAGAACCGCACTGTTTAAAACTTCCGATCTTGTCGGTCTCGATACATTGAGTCACGTAGCTAAGAATACATATGAAATGGTTGAAAATGATGAGGAAAAAGAAAGCTTTGTACTTCCTCAATTTGTGGATAAGATGATTGAAAAGAAGCTTCTTGGAAAGAAAACAAAAAGCGGCTTTTATAAAACCGACCTAACGCCTGAATGGAAGAAGATCAGGAAAGTCATAAATCCTGAATCACTGGAATACGCGGAATTTGACCAGCCCGAATTTCCATGCCTTAAAGAAGCAAAAAAGGCAAAAACCCTGCCGGATAAAATGAAAGCAGTCATTTACGGCGAGGATAAAGGAGCTAAATTCGCACGGGATCTTGTATCAAACGGATCGATTTATTCAGCCAACAGGATCCCGGAGATTTCAGATACGATAGTCGAAATCGACAATGCAATGAAATGGGGCTTTAATCTTCAAATGGGACCCTTTGAGACCTGGGATGCCATAGGCCTTCAAGAGTCGGTCGAAAGGATGGAAGCAGAGGGGCTAAAAGTGCCTGAAAAGGTAAAGAAGATGCTTGAAGCCGGCAGCACTTCTTTTTATAAAACCGAAAAAGGAAAAGTTTTATTTTATGACTTTGTATCAGAGAATTATAAAGAAGTAGTTGTAAGCGAAAACATAATTTCATTAGCATTACTCAAAGCAAAAGACAGGCTTGTCAAAAAATGCGATTCTGCATCTCTTATTGATTTAGGAGACGGGGTGTTTTGCCTTGAGTTTCATACAAAGATGAATACCTTAAACCAGGAGATTATAGAGTTCTCGAATGAATCACTAGATTATGTTGATGCTAAGGGCATTGGTCTTGTCATCGGAAATCAGGCTGGTGGTGTGCCGGGAGCGTTTTCTGCAGGCGCTAACCTCGTTGATGTAAGCAATGCGGTAAAGGAAGGAAAATATTCGGATATAGAGAAGATGTTAGAGCGGCTACAGAATGTTCTCCAAAAAGCAAGGTATGCAGCTTTTCCAGTGGTGGCGGCACCGTACGGCATGACGCTTGGCGGCGGTTGTGAAGTCTGCCTTGCATCCGATAAAATTGTTGCCCATACCGAGCTTTACATGGGGCAAGTGGAATCCGGGGTAGGACTGATTCCTGCAGGGGGTGGATGTTTGAACCTATGGAAGAAGTTTATAAATTCAATCCCTGAAGTCGTGACAGACGTTGACCTTGCAAAATTCTTTCTCCCTGTTTGTATGAATATTGTAATGGCCAAAGTTTCAACGTCTGCAGCTGATGCAAGGGCAAACGGTTTTTTAGGACCAAAAGACAGAATTGTATTTAACAGGGACTATCTTATCGGTGAAGCAAAGAAGGAAGTTTTGAAAATGGTCTATGAAGGTTATGCCCCGCCTGTTAAAAGAAAGATAAAAGTTTTTGGCCAGGCCGCACAGGGTATGGTTGATGCTGAAGTCTACAACATGAGAGAAGCAAAATTTATAAGCGATCATGATGCACTCGTGGCAAAAAAAGTTGCCTACGTGGTTAGCGGAGGAGATGTAAGAACCAACAGTGAAGTGGACGAAGAACTCATTCTTAAACTTGAGCGGAAGGCTTTTATCGATTTACTAAAAGAAGAAAAGACTCTTGCCAGGATTGATCACACTTTAAAGACGGGCAAGCCGCTGAGGAATTAGTTATTAGTTATTTGTCAATACTTACCCCTATAAGAGGCGGCTTGATTGAAACTCTATAAAGAGTTCTTTTAAATTGATATGGAATTTTTTCGTAATCATAATCTTACTCATAATCGTAATCTAATAGGTTCTAATGTTTAAGATTAAGATTATGATTAAGATTAAGAGGCACTATACAAAACACTCTCGTAAAAAGATTTCTTTTTTGACTTTTTACGAGACCATTAACGAATAACATCCTATGGAGGAATAAAAATGAGAGATGCATATATTGTAACATCAATAAGAACCCCTGGTTGTAAAAGAGTAAAGGGGGCTTTTAAAGACACAAGACCTGAAGACCTTCTTTCTTTCATACTGAGTACGGCCGTTGAGAAAACTGAAAACCTTGAAAAAAAAGATGTTGAAGACATTATGGTCGGTTGTTCATTTCCGGAAGCCGAGCAGGGAATGAATATCGGGAGAATCGCTGTGTTGATGGCAGGGTTTCCCATTGAAGTTACCGGTGCTACAGTGAACAGATACTGTTCATCCGGGTTGGAGGCTATTGCCATTTCTTCCTTAAGAGTTATGTCAGGTTGGTCGGATATTGCCATCGGTGCCGGCATTGAATCAATGACCTACGTCCCCATGGGGGGAAACTTACCAAGGCCTCATCCCGAGTATACAAAAGAAGGCGTAGATATTTATACATACATGGGAATTACAGCAGAGAACGTTGCAAACAGGTATAACATAAAAAGAGAAGCCCAGGATGAGTTTGCCTATAATTCTCAGATGAAGGCTTCTGAAGCTAAAGCAAAAAATATGTTCACCGAAATCATACCCACACCTGCAACCAGATTTGTTCAAGCTGAAGATGGTACATACAAGAAAGAAACCTTTTTACAGGATTTTGATGATGGTATCAGGGAGTCGACTACACTGGAAGGGCTGGCCAATCTGAATCCGGTTTTTGCGGCTGGAGGGACGGTTACGGCCGGCAATTCCTCCCAGACGACTGATGGCGCTGCCGCTACCATAATAATGAGCGAAGAAAAAGTAAAAGAGCTGGGCATAAAACCGATTGCAAAACTAAAATACTACACTACAATAGGCTGTCGTCCTGATGAAATGGGTGTCGGGCCTAAATATGCTATCCCGAAACTCATGAAACTTGCAGGAATGGATATAAAGGACATAGATCTGTTTGAGATAAACGAAGCCTTTGCTTCACAGGCTCTGTATTGTATAAATGAACTTGGTATAGATATGGAAAAGGTCAATATCCACGGCGGTGCAATTGCCTTAGGACATCCTTTGGGGTGCACCGGAGCCAAATTGTGTGCAACCCTTCTTGCCGGTATGAAGGAACGCGAAGTAAAATACGGAGTCGAATCTATGTGCATCGGCGGCGGAATGGGCGCTGCTGCATTGTTTGAGATGTGTGATTAATTATCCGTTCTTCCGTTCAAAAGTTTTCATAAAATCGGTTAAGGTCTCAACCGCCTCCAGGGTCGTAGCATTGTAAATTGATGCCCTGCAACCCCCCACGGAACTATGTCCCTTTAGACCGCCAAGGTCGTTTTCCAGGGCTTCTTGAACAAAGCGTGTTTCCAGTTCTTCATCCAAGAGTCGGAAGGTTATATTCATCATCGATCGGCTTTCGAGCTCTGTCGTGCCTTTGTAAAATCCGCTATCGTCTATAGTTTTATAAAGAAGCCGTGCTTTTTTCCGGTTTATTTCTTCCATTTTATCGAGACCGCCGATTGTTTCTTCAATCCACTTCAGCACAAGCTGAATTATATAAATTGCAAAACACGGCGGCGTATTAAAAAGCGAATTCGTGGAAACAAAGGTACTATATTTCAGCATAGCCGGCAGGTTGTCAGGCACCAAATTAAGCAGATCTTCTCGGATGATCACCATACACACCCCTGCAGGGCCAATATTCTTTTGAGCCCCGGCATAAATAAGCCCAAAGGGCTCTACATCAAAGGGTTTGCACATGATGTCAGACGACATGTCTATAATAAGCGGTATACCGTTTGTTTCAGGAAAATTTGCCCACTGGGTTCCTTTTATGGTGTTGTTTGATGTGATATGTACATAGACAGCATCTTTGCTGAACTCTATATTCTTTGGAATATAGGAAAAGTTCTTGTCCTCTGACGAAGCAACAACCTTTATCGGTTTGCCCTGTAGTTTTGCCTCCTTTATAGCCTTTGTGGACCAGGTCCCGGTATTAACATAGTCTGCCGACTTGCCCTCCTGTAAGAAGTTCATGGGAATCATGCAGAATTGCATGCTGGCACCGCCCTGGAGAAAGAGTACATGAAATTTATCATCCAGTTTTAAAAGACGTTTTGTCCTTGCAACGGCATCATTTATTATATCGTCAAATGATTTGGACCTGTGGCTTATTTCTGTAATCGACATGCCGGATCCGGCAAAGTTCAAAAAGGAATCTCTAATCTCTTCAAGAACACTTAGAGGGAGTGCGGCAGGCCCCGCGTTGAAGTTATAGATTCTATTTTCTTTCATAATTGTTCCTCCGGTCTTTTTTGGCGCTAAGCAAAACTATATCAACAACTTTTTTTCGATTCTTTCTTTAACTTTTATTTGTACAGATAGAACAAAATATGTCAATCAGAAATTAATTTTAAAATCTTTCTTGCTATGCGTTTTTCTTTTGCAGATAATGGGATGAATTTATTCAAACATTAAAAACCTGGTCCTCT
>JAUVVS010000029.1 GCA_030604545.1 Deltaproteobacteria bacterium
ACGCAATAACTTACGATGTCTGGTTTTAGTATATTCACTAAATTAACAGGATCCTTACTTCACTACTCCATAACTCCAATTCTTTCATACAGCTCCACGCTGCGTTGCCATGGATAATTATTTTAATTTCTATTAATCCATCTAGTCGGATTTTTTTGAAGTGGCCTGGGGTGCAGGCTGAGATAAAGCAGCGACATTGGCGCGATTTACTTTAACACGTACCTTTTCTGATATTTCCACTGTTAGCGTTGCATCACTCAAACCTGTAATGCGACCGTGAATGCCACCGCTTGTTATAATACGATCACCCTTTTTCAGACTGTTGACCATTTCGCGGAGTGCTTTGCTCTTTTTCTGTTGGGGTCGAATCAGTAGGAAATAGAATATAACGAACATAAGAATGAGAGGGATAAATGCTGAAAAACCACCACATCCTTCTCCAGTTGCGCCGCCTTGACCCATTGCATAAGCTATATTAATCAAAATAAAACCTCCTTGTTAGTTATTAGTTATTAGTAATTTGTTATTAGTTATTCGTTATAAGCGGTCTGTTTCTCAAATTACTTTTGGTGGTCATTAAAGCGAAAAGGGATATAGACAACAGCTCGTAAATTTGTATTTCATCGGATGAGAGAACTTCCAGATTAAGAACAAATAACGAATAACAGATAACTAATAACTATCCCGCTTTACCAAATACGCGATCAAAAATGGCATTGATATACTTTAAATGATAATTTAGGTCAAATATTTCTTCAATTTTTTCTTCGCTAAGGTGAGAACAGATTTCTTTGTCTTTTAAGATCAGCGTTTTGAAATCCTGTTCATCTTTCCAAACCCGCATGGCCTGTGTCTGAACCATTCTATAAGCATCTTCACGAGTTACACCTGATTCTGCAAGCGATAGAAGTATCTGTTGAGAAAAGATCAATCCTTTCAGAATATTAAGATTTTTTTCCATTCTTTCAGGATAAATAACAAGATTTTTGATAATTCCTGTAAATCTGTTGAGGATGTAATCTATAAGTATCGTAGTATCAGGTGCAATGACTCGCTCTACGGATGAATGGCTTATATCCCGCTCATGCCACAGAGGAACATTCTCTAATGCTGCCATGGCGTTCGATCGTACAACACGTGCAAGACCACTAAGGTTTTCGGATCCTATGGGATTACGCTTATGGGGCATGGCAGATGAACCTTTCTGGCCTTTTGAAAAGTACTCCTCGGCTTCCAGGACTTCTGTCCTTTGTAGATGCCTAATCTCAATAGCCATCTTTTCTATTGAGGATGCCATGATTGCCAAGGCTGTAAAATATTCCGCATATCGATCTCTTTGAATAATTTGAGTAGAAGCAGGTGCAGGTTTAAGATTCAGCTTTTTACATACATATGCTTCTATACTTGGAGGAGTATTGGCAAAGGTACCTACAGCTCCTGACATTTTACCGAAACTGATATTCTCAACGGCGCGCTCACATCTTTTCTGATTTCGGCACATTTCATCATACCAGACGGCCAATTTGAGACCAAAGGTGATCGGTTCTGCATGGATTCCGTGTGATCTTCCGACCATAATCGTATTTTTATGTTCAAAGGCCCTTTTCTTTAGGGTGCTTAAAAGCTTTTCGCAGTCCTTTAAAATGATTTTACCTGCCTGCCTGAGAAGATATGACATGCTCGTATCGAGGATATCGGAAGATGTAAGACCCATATGGATATATCTTGAGTCGGGACCCACATATTCTGCAATATTTGTTAGAAATGCAATTACATCATGTTTGGTTTCAGCCTCGATTTCATCAATCCTTTTAACAGAGAAATTTGCCTTCTTTTTGATATTTGAAAGTGCCTTTTTTGGAACCTTTCCGATTTGTGCCATGGCTTCACATGCTAATATTTCAACTTTTAGCCATGTTTTATATTTGTTTTCATCTGACCAGATATCTCCCATTATTTTTCTTGTATATCGTTCTATCATGTATCGTTTTACCTCAATTACTGATTTTGTTTGTTATTAGTGAAGTTCGTGCTTTTTTATTTATCTTCCCAGATGGAAAGTCGACACATCGAATACAGCAAATAAAAAAATGTGTCAACATTGAACAATTTTGTTACTCAAAAATAATTTTACTTTGCCCCGGGATCATTGCGTCGTCGCCATCGATTGTAATGGAAAGATCGCGCCTTATCTCAAGATCTAGAATTTCCCTCCGTTTCTTATTTAAAAGATAGTCTGCAACCTTAACAGGGACCATCCCTTTTACACTGGAAATATCGTCCTTTAAGGTTTCAAGGCTGAGTTTGCGCAAGAAGCTAAGTACCAAATTTTCAGTAGATGGCGTCAATCCTTTTCCCTGGCAATGACTGCAAGATTCAAAACTTACGAATTCTATAGACAGCCTGATCCGTTGTCTTGACATTTCCATTAATCCAAACCTGGAGATTTTGCCAATATTTATTTTGGCTTTGTCTACCTTGACATGGGTTTTAATCGCTCTTTCAACTTCTGATTTGTGCTTTGGGTCTTTCATGTCTATAAAATCTATAACGATAAGACCACCCAAATCTCTTAACCTTAGTTGGCGAGTGATCTCCTCAACAGCTTCAAGGTTGGTCATAAGCGCCGTATGTTCGATGGATTTTTTTTGGGTTGCTTTCCCCGAATTAACATCTATGGCGACAAGAGCTTCGGTCTGCTGCAGAACAATGGAGCCGCCGGATTTTAAGTTAACCCGGCTTTCAAAAATAGTCGCAATCTGCTCTTCAAGTTGGTGTTTTGTGAATATCGGCTTGGGTCCCTTGTAGAGTTTAACGATTTTAGTGTGTTTGGGGGATATTATGTGTAAAAAGTCTTTAACTTCCCGGTATATTTCAGTATTGTCTATAAGGATTTCATTTACATCGGATGTAAAATAATCACGTATAGATCTCACGGAAAGATTTCTTTCCTTGTACAGTAATGAAGGTGCTTTTTTCTTAATCGCCTCATTTTTGATGTTTTTCCATAACCGCAGGAGATAACGCAAATCTTTAGAAATAAGGGCCTTGGTGCAGTTTTTCACGAAGGTTCTGACGATGATTCCGAATCCTTCAGGCAGCTTCAGGTTGTTTATAATGCCTTTTAGGCGATTACGTTTATCTTCATCCTCTATTTTGCGCGAAATTCCCCTGTTCGTACTTCCGGGCATGAGAACAATGTATCTACCCGGCAGCGATATATAAGTTGACAGCATAGCCCCCTTTTTCAAAAACGGGTCTTTTGTAATCTGTACAATGAGTTCCTGTCCGCGTTTGATGATTTTATGTATGGAACGCTCTCCAGGATGGTTGTCCTGAAAATAGTCACTATGAATTTCATGTTTCTGAAGGAAACCATGCCGCTCTGTTCCGTAATCTACAAAGACGGCCTGAAGGCTAGGTTCGATACGGTAAACGATACCTTTATATATGTTTCCGTGAGTAATTTCTCTTGTTGTGCTTTCGATATGGAATTCCGTCAGGTGGCTGTCTATTACTTTCGCAATTCTGCATTCCTCAGGATCTACTCCATTGATAAGAATTTTACTGCTCATAATTACGTTTATCCTTTTAAAAATAACATTTTAGTCTTATGGAAACAGCGATGCCTCAGAAGCAATCATCAAAACTCTCAAACAATTACACAATTTAAAATTTGATTGCCTCTGAGGCGTCTTCATATTAGTTTATTTAAGTAGAATGATAATTCGAAATAAATAATCTGTTTTTTTTAAGTACTTGCTTTTTACTTAAATATGAAATTGTTATTTGCAAGTCAAATGATTTCTAATTAGTTTCTGAACGAAAAATGCCAGATTTCTTCACAAGTCCCCCTTTTCAAAAGGTAGATTTTTAGAGTTTTCGTTCAGGCACTAATTATAATGCTATAAAGAACACAGGGATTGTCCTAAGTATACTTTTTGCAAGACTATCATTATTGATAGCTTCGTAAAAAGTCAAAAAAATGACTTTTTACAAAAGTTTTAAGTATTATTAACATTCTTGCTATTTGAATTATATTATGGCATGAAAAGTCACAATATGGTTAAGATTATTTCGCTTGGAGGTTAGAATATAGATAATGGATGAAAAATACAACCCACACGCCATTGAATTAAAATGGCAATCCTTTTGGGAAGAATCAAAATTATTTAAGGTGGATGAGGATCCAGATAAGGAAAAATATTATCTTCTTGAGATGTTCCCCTATCCATCGGGCAATATACATATGGGGCATGTGCGAAATTATACAATAGGCGATGTGATTGCACGTTATAAACGAATGCGAGGTTTTAATGTACTTCACCCCATGGGGTGGGACGCATTCGGCATGCCGGCGGAAAATGCAGCCATTGCAAACAAAAGCCATCCGTCAAGATGGACCTATAAAAACATTGATACCATGAGGTCGCAGTTAAAAAGACTTGGGTTTTCTTATGATTGGGACCGTGAGCTTGCTACGTGTAGCCCTGAATATTATAGATGGGAACAGTGGCTTTTTTTAAAGATGTACGAAAAGGGGATGGTTTACAGAAAGGAATCCTTTGTGAACTGGTGTGAATCATGCCGGACGGTTCTTGCCAACGAACAGGTGGAAGGTGGAATGTGCTGGAGGTGCGGAAAACAGGTTCGTCAACAAAAACGCTGGCAGTGGTTTTTCCGTATAACAGACTATGCTGAAGATCTACTTAAATATTGTGATAAACTTCCCGACTGGCCTGATAAAGTTATCACTATGCAGAAAAATTGGATCGGCAAAAGCTTCGGAGCGGAGATTAGGTTTCCTATTGAAAACATTGATGAAGAGATACCTGTCTTTACAACCAGACAGGATACGGTTTTTGGGGCTACTTTCATGTGCCTCGCCCCTGAATACCCTCTTGTTCTCGAACTTTCAAAAGAGACCCCACAAGAATCGAGTGTTTGTGAATTTGTCGAACGCATGTCCATGCAGGACAGATCGAGCCGGGCTGTTGAAAATTATGAAAAGGAGGGTGTCTTTATAGGCGCCTATTGCATTAACCCTTTGAGCGGAAGGCGTATGCCGATCTATACTGCCAACTTTGCCCTCATGGAATATGGTACCGGTGCGGTTATGGCTGTGCCGGCACATGATCAACGCGATCTCGATTTTGCAAGGAAGTATGGTCTTGATGTAGTGGTTGTTGTACAGCCCTATAACGACGACCTAGATTCAACTACAATGACTGAAGCATATATCGGTGAAGGTGTTATGGTAAATTCCGGACCTTTTAACGGTATGAACAATAAAAAAGCACTTGATGAAATAGCTGTATATTTTGAAAAGAAAGATATTGGAAGGAAAACGGTGAGTTTCAGGTTAAGAGACTGGGGCATTTCAAGACAACGATACTGGGGTGCACCGATCCCTATGATTCATTGCGAAAAGTGCGGCATAGTTGCTGTTCCGGAGGATGATCTTCCCGTAGTACTTCCCGAAGATGCAGATATGCTTGAAGGAGGAAAATCACCACTTCCGACTCTTGATGATTTTCTAAAGGTAAAGTGCCCGGTTTGCGGTAACCTTAAAGCAAGAAGAGAAACCGATACGATGGACACATTTGTTGAATCTTCCTGGTATTTTGAGCGATATTGCAGTCCAAAATGCGACAGTGGCATGTTCGATAAGAAGAAAGTAAACTACTGGATGCCGGTTGATCAGTATATCGGTGGTGTCGAGCATGCGATTTTGCATCTTCTTTATTCAAGGTATTATACACGAGTCTTGAATTGTTTTGGTTTTGTTAAATACAAGGAACCGTTTACACGGCTTTTAACACAAGGAATGGTTTGCAAAGAGATCGTTTCATGTCCCGAGCATGGTTTTCTTCTTCCCGAAGAGGTAAAAGAGAGCAACTCAAATCGTTTATGTAAAGAATGCGGCAAGGAGATTATGGTGGGACGCATTGAAAAAATGTCCAAGTCAAAAAAGAACGTGATAGATCCGAATATTCTACTTAAAAAGTACGGTGCTGATACTACGAGACTCTTCTGCCTCTTTGCAACTCCGCCTGAAAGGGATCTGGAATGGAGTGAGCAGGGGGTTGAGGGTAGCTATCGCTTTCTGAATCGTGTATGGCGCCTTGCTAAAGACCGGATGAATCTGATAAAAAATGAGAAGACTTTTGACGGCAGTCCTGAGCAACTGAACGGCAGGGTTAAAGATTTATACAAAAAGACACATCAGACAATAAAAAAGGTCACAAACGATATTGAAGAAAGGTTTCATTTTAATACCGCCATCAGCGCGATTATGGAACTTGTTAACGCCATGTACGGAATAGGTAACGAAGAAAACAGCCCAAACAGAGACAGTGTGATGAGATTTTCCATGGAATCTGTTGCACTACTCTTGTCGCCGCTTGTTCCTCATTTTGCCGAAGAGATCTGGAAGGGCCTTGGATATAAGTCCAGCGTCCTTTTGGCATCATGGCCAACATACAGGAAGGATGCTTTTTTAAAAGATGATTTATTGATTGTTATTCAGGTAAACGGTAAACTAAGGAGCAAGTTTAATATTAATACTGATGCAGATGATAATACCATAAAAGAGATGGCCCTTTCAGATGAGCGTGTGAAAAAATTTATTAAAAATAAGCCCATAAAAAAAGTTATCGTTGTAAAGAAAAAATTGGTTAATATTGTAGTTTAACGTTTCGGAACCTCTACAAATTATTGTAAAAATTGATTATTAATAGATATCATATTTGGTTAATTCTTCTTTTGTGGATTTTTTGCTCAAATTGCAGTTACAGATTTACAGGAAGTGGGAATTTTCCGGCTGGTGTGAAGACTGTTTTTATAACAATCCTAAAAAATCATACTTCTGAAACCGGTGTGGAAAATGTATTCACAAATGATCTTATCTATGAATTTACAAGGAGCCGCAAAGGTGCTTTAGTCGGCATGGACAAAGCAGATGCTATTCTTCTCGGAGTTATTGAATCAATGAGTATTGAAACAATCTCCCGCAAAGGAATAAGCACATCCCTTGAAAGACGAGTTGCCGTTGCTGTTTCTTTGAAATTAAAAGACCGAAAAGGCAAGGTAATATGGTCTGTGGAAAGTATTTCTGCAAAAGAAGTTTATAATGTGGCATTTGATAAGATTGCAACTGAAAAAAACAGACGGGATGCAATATCAGCCCTTTCAAAGAGGGTTGCAGAAAAAGTTTATAATCGTTTAACAGACAATTTTTAATAAATATTTACCAAAGAGACCGCAAGGGCAAAAACTTTATAAGAGGAGAGATGCCCTATGTGGCGATGGTGTTTACAAGTTTGGAGAGACGGGATATTTTTCTGGCAGCGGTATTTTTATGGATCACTCCCTTTTTAGCTGCATTGTCAATTACGGACTTTGCAATATTAAGTTTGCTTAAAGCCGCTTCATTTGAATTTTCACTAACAGCATAACGTAAGTCCTTGACAACATTTTTTATCCTGGTTTTTGAAGACCTGTTTCGCATACGTCTAACTTCGTTCTGCCGTGCGCGTTTTAACGCAGATTTATTATTGGCCAAAGTAATAGACTCCTTTCCTTTGATTGTCACAGAAGGTCCAGATACAAAATCGAAAAGCATATGTCAAGTAAATTTAATTAATAAATTCAGAAACAGGAAAACCTATTCTGTAATATTTTAGCTGTTTGAAAACAAGGCCGCTTGAAAGATAATTAAATTTTAACCGTGTAAAACTCGCGCATAAGTGAGTGTAAAGAAAGAACAGTGCATGTCTTTTAAAGAAAACAGTAAAGTTATTAAAGCTAATCAACCTTTGAAACACACCAATGCAGATCCCTGTTCTTTCTTAACGCTCACTAATACCCTCAGACAATTACACGGCTGAAAATTTAATCACCTTTCAAGCTTATTTGTATAAACTGGTTTCAAAGGGCTAGAGTGTTACCCTATTCTAATATAATAGAAGAATGTGTTTTCAGCGTAAAATAGATGCAAATATTGGATGAAAATACACGTGTGACAAAAGCTGCAGGGGTTGTTGGTTCAGCAACTTTGCTGAGCCGCATTTTCGGTTTTATTAGGGATGTTGTAATTGCATGGTTCTTTGGGGCAGGGCTCAGTTCAGATGCATTCTTTGTGGCTTTCAGGATACCCAATCTTTTAAGAAGGCTCTTTGCGGAAGGATCTCTTAGTATCTCCTTTATTCCCGTATTTACTGAATACTTAACAAATAAAGGCAAAGAAGAAGCTTTCGAACTGGGAAGATCTGCAATAAGATTTTTGTCTATCCTGCTCACTATTCTTGCTATATCCGGTATTCTCCTATCTCCAGTCATTATTCGAGTAATAGCTCCCGGATTTGCCGATTCGCCTGAAAAATTTTCACTGACGGTAACTCTGACCCGAATCATGTTTCCTTATATTTTCTTTATATGCCTTGTTGCCCTTTGTATGGGTATCCTCAATGTACTGGGTCATTTTGCCGCCCCGGCTCTTGCTCCCGTATTTTTGAATATAGCAATGATAAGTTCAGTGCTTTTTATCTCACCTTATCTCAATAAACCGGTTATTGGGCTTGCCGTTGGTGTGCTTATAGGGGGTGTGCTGCAGCTCACGCTCCAAGTACCTTTTTTAATAAAGAAAGGATTTTTTTTCTGGGAAAAAGCAAAGATTTATCATTCCGGATTAAAAAGAATAGGTACACTAATGCTCCCGGCAGTATTCGGGTCTGCTGTTTACCAGATAAATATATTGGTTGGAACTCTACTTGCTTCTTTGCTGCCGGAAGGCAGTATTTCATATCTTTATTATGCCGACAGACTTGTTCAGTTTCCTTTGGGCATATTTGCTATTGCCACTGCAACTGCCGTCCTCCCGAGTCTTTCAAGGCAGGCCGCAGCAAATGATTTTATAGCCGTAAAAGATACTTTTGCCCATGCAATAAAATTGGTTTTATTTATTACAATTCCTTCAATGGTTGGTCTTATCGTTTTGAGGGAACCCATCGTTGCACTGTTGTTTAAAAGAGGGGCCTTTGATGCTGAAACCACACGATTGACTGCATATGCACTTTTATATTATAGTATAGGTCTCTGGGCGTTTTCAGGTGTACGGATCGTTGTTTCTACATTTTATGCTTTGCAAGACACAAAAACGCCTGTTAAAATAGCTGTTGTATCCATTTTTGCCAATATTGTCATGGGAATAATACTTATGGGCCCTATGGGCCACGGTGGTCTTGCGTTGTCCTTATCTCTTGCTTCAATGTTGAACCTAACGCTTCTTGCACGGGCCTTGAGGTTAAAGCTTGGCTCGATGGAATGGGGAAGTGTAGCGAAATCTGCCGGCAGAACCATTATATGCTCTGTAATTATGGGTGCTATTGTATGGGTCGTTACCCTTTTTCTTCTTTCATCAAAAGACATAACCATATACGGCCTTTTTTTTGGCCTCATGGGGAGTATCATTACCGGTCTTGTTCTTTACGGCGGTTTTTCTTTTTTAATAAAAAGTCCGGAGTTTTATGAGGTTTTAGCAGTAACTAAAAAGGGTATAAGAATAAAATGAGCCTGGGAAAAAAAATTTTGCTATTTTTGGCAATACTTGTGTTGTTTAACCTCATTTTGATTGTTATATTTAGTGATAATGGGCTTGTTGATCTTATCCTGCTAAGAAAAGAAAAGGAGAGGTCGGCAGAAAAAAATAGAGAGATTATTCGAGAAAATCTTTCTTTATACCGCGAAATAGAGCGATTAAAGCATGATCCTGAGTTTATTGAGAGTGTGGCAAGAAAAGAATTGGGGGTAGTGGGAAAAGATGAGGTGATATTAAAACCGCGAAGTTCATCAACTCCTTGAATTTGCTAAGTGGATGATTTTGCTGCTCAATCACTTTTCACCCAAATTCAGACCTCGTTAAGTAGTTAAGTTGTTGAGTGGTTAAGTCGTTATTTTTATGGTAATATTTTGCATTTACATGAAAATTGGACATTCATTGGTTGGATGACTATAAGCTTCTGAAATTTCTATGGTTATTTTCTAACTCAACTATTTGGCGATATCTGAAATTACTATACAGCAGAGGAGAGACCTTTAAAAAATGGATGAAGGTAATGACTTTTATACAGTAACCATGGCAAAGGTCTATGCGGATCAGGGCCACCTGGAAAAAGCAGCCGAAATTTACAGATACCTTTTAAAACATGAGCCTGATAGGTTGGACCTTATTAAATCGCTTTCTGAAATTGATAAGAAAATTTCGGAAAGAAAAAAAAAGGATCTAAAAGAACTTGTTCCATTATTCAGTGAGTGGATCGACCTTATGCTTGATTTTAACAGATTACAAAAGCTAAAAAAACTTCAAAGGAAAATAAAAATAATAACCTAACACCCAAAACTTAAAACCTAAAACCTAAAACTTGATGAATTCGAATTTTTACGAATTCATCAAGTATGTTCATGGTCAATTTGACGGTCTAGTAAAAAGTTTTTTATGAACATTTTTAAGCACTGCCGAAGCGGGGGAGAAAACCCTTGGGGCCGCCGGCGTGAAAAA
>JAUVVS010000008.1 GCA_030604545.1 Deltaproteobacteria bacterium
GCGATTTCGTTTAACATATAGTCAATGAATACAGCATGGACCTCAGAACCGGGAAAACGATTGCTGCTTGTTGTGACAAGAAAATCACTCAATCCTGTAGCATTGTATCCCATGATGATAAATTTTCCTTGGATTTTGTTTGTAAGCTTTCCTTCCAAGAGATCAGAATAGGCGTAATGTTTGTATTTTTTGAAGGGCTTACCAAAAGCAGGCCTGAACTTCGCACCCTTTCTCAATTTAATCTTGGCCCTTCCAATGTAAAGGATTCTATTTTCAAGATATACTTCATCTACCGGTACATTGAAGCAATGGGCCGCTATGGTAACTCCAATAAACGGATAGTACTTGCCATTCCATTGAACAATCGTCGTAATATCTTTTAAAACGCCCTTCTTATCGAGAAACACATTTAAATAACCCGTGTTTGTAGCATTCATGACGAATTGTGATAGCGATGGTAAAACTTGAGCTTTCATATTCTTTATATGAGACGCATCATCAATTTTAATACCTTCAACATGATATGGGAAAGCTTGCTTCCCACCTTCCTTTACAAAACAATAAGGAATAAACACTGGAATTTTAGCCTTTTTAATTGCATCAGAAAAAGCACTATCCTTTTCCGGCCACCGAGAATCCGGTTCAGAAAAAAGCATATCAAATAACACTCCTTTAATTTTATAGCTATTTAATATGTTCAATGCTTTGCCATGTATGTCTCTGCCCCAGGGAAATCTTCCATATTTGCCAATATCTTTGTCCGTCACTTCTATAATCACGATTTCAGTGACATTATTCCTACTCCTTCCTGAATCATTTTGAATAGAGATATTTGAACAAGAAATTATTAAGGGGATAAAAAATAGAATCAATCTTTTCATTATAGTACCCTTTCTATAAATAGTAATACGTTACAAAAAGATGAATATTTAGCTTATTCTTTATCTTCAGATTTCACAATATTAAAAACATATAACGGGCTCTTCAGCCGCAGCGGTTAGCTGTCGGCTGCAGGAGCGATGTTATGCGCTCATGTGCTTGTCTAATGCTTCAGTGCATTGACCAATGCGCGTCTGTGAACAGTTGTTACGATAGCCCCAGCAAGCGTGGCAAACATTACCATGTCTACTATTCTCACCCTCGAATACAATGGTTAACGTGGTGCCGTCTCTTGCCTTTCCCCACCATGCAGTAATACGTTCACCAGTCGTCGAGGTAAAAGAAACACTACTATCACCAATATATTCGTAAGCTTGATCAAAGGTATGAACTGGGCTGAAGTAATTTCCTTGACCACCATCTGGATGAGGCATGTTACACCTGTCTATCATGGATGAGGGGAATTTCCACAAAGTATGGGTCCCCTTTAATGCCTTGACCGCCAATTTCCGATGAAATTCCGAGCTTTTTGAGCACCATGAACAGGAACGTACAGTTGCAGGAATGGCCAGGTCTCTTGGCTTTTGAATCAAAGACAGAAGGTCTAAAAGACTTCAAGTCGCTTGAAGTGACTCTATTGCCAATAAAATGCTTTAGGGTGTCAAAAAAATCTTGAAATGAGATATATATGATAGATCTTCCGCGTTTGTAAGATATTCCGTTAGCCGATAGCTTTGTGATCACTGACGTTCCTTTACCTGGATTATCTAAAATCGCTCCCGCCTTGATCTTTGTCTCTATCTCTCGTTTGAATTGCTCAAGATCCATTTATTTTCCCACCGCATAACATTAATATTAACTAGTCGGCGTGTTTTTATCCTATATTGGGATGTTATCTATCCGACTAGATAAGTACCCTTTATGGAACAAAAAATAACCTGATAGGAAACCGTGAATTGTTAAATACCACTTATAAAACAGAGTTGCCGAAGAATTACTGAAATTACAGTACATTGTGAATATAAAAACCGAGCACTTCTTGCCATAGTGTTCTGTCTCTCCACAACAGATTTCCTTGAAGACTATAAACGATAATCTCCGTATTTTTTCACCAATATAAATCCGATCTTTGGGTGATGATTACTGGCCTAACGTTTCAACCGCTATCAATCCAATATAATAGCAGATTCCGCTTCGAAATCAAATATTTTTTGACCCTTAATTTTTCCAGGTCCTAAGAAAGTAGTCAAACGTTGGGGATCATAATTGGCGAAAAGTAATAACGTTATATATTATGGTTCACAGATACGATTTAAATTCTTATTCTTGAGTTCTTATATCTCAGGTTAGAAGTTTTCCACTTTCTAAAATCTTCTCTCCATCCAACTCCACCGTTGGTTTTGTAATTAAGACATCCTTATGAATTTTGCTCAATGTATTTCCTCCGATGTCATTATTTCTTCCTACAGCGATATGCACAGTCCCTAATAATGCGTATTCCCAGACGCTACCGGTTAAATTTTTTGGTAAGGATATTTTCTTCTTTATATAGTCCTTCGAAAGACCCGTCGACGTCAGAAAATATTTCCCGGGTCGGCGATGTCCTGAACTTTGATAATTAAACCATGTAAACACTTTTGAACGTTACCAATTTTTTAGCCTCTTATCTGTTCGCTTCGTGTGTAGAATTGGTGTCGTGTTTTGAGTTGTGAATAGTGATTACTGTTATTCATTATTCAAGGCAAGACAGCATACCCATCGCAGATTTGGTGCAAAGAAGGGCTCGAACTACTGATATATCAATGGGGTTTGACTTGGGTTTTCTAAAAATTCTGCGTGAAGGTCAACATCTAGAGTGGGCCAATGCAGATGCGATTCGTGGAGCAATTCAACATTAATTATATCACTGATTTTTGCATGCTTGAACCATGGATAGTCTTTATAGGATAGGAAATATTCTTTCCCTTTAACAAAAATCCATAAGCCATGGGTATTTATGTTGGATACTTCAACTTCTAAAGTGTTTTTTCCAAGCGTTTGTAATGTCATCTTTTTTGTCCTCAACAACTTGAGTTAATTCGATAATTTGTCCTTTTGAGAGGCCGTAATTATTGGCGACGGAAATTTCCGGCTCTAACCAAAATTTGGCCTCACCCTCGGCACAATAAACATGGACATGCATCCTCTTTTCTTCCCTGGAAAAGAAGAAAAAACGATATCCTTTAAATCTAAAAACTGTTGGACTCATAGTCTTTTATAACATTATATTCTGAGATTGTAAATTATTTATTTTTCCATGGCATAAAATGTTAGTATATACAAAATTATCTATGAACAAATGTTCTATTTGGCAAAAAGAGAGGTTTTATGGGCCTTAAAACAGATATTTGATAATCACAAACCCTGCAATAAGAAGAACCGTAAATGCAACGGCCAGTATATTGAAATATTTGTCAATAAACGTTTGAATCCTGGAGCCGAAGATGTATATAAGGCTGCCTACCAGGAAAAACCGTGCCGATCGGGAAATCGTTGATACAATGATAAAAACGAGAAAATTGATATTAAATGCTCCGGCGGAGATTGTGAACACCTTGTAAGGTATTGGCGTAAATCCGGCAATACCGATAGCCCATGCATCGTAGTTTGTATAAAGGTCTTTAATATATTCGATTTTTTGGGTTAGTCCATAGAAGGTGATAATTTTTTCTCCGATACCGGCCATAAACTGCCATCCGATGAGATAGCCCAAACAACCTCCCAGTACAGATCCGGCTGAACATACAAGTGCATATTTAAAAGACTTTTTGGGTATGGCGACAGCAAGAGCTATAAGCAAAACATCAGGGGGGATTGGGAAAAAAGAGGATTCACAAAACGATAGCAGAAATAATGCCCATGTCCCGTACGGTGTTTCAGCCCAGTGGAGTACCCAGTCATAAAGGCGTCGAAGCATCTATTTTTCTCTCCATCCATATTCACCTACAAGTTTGACAAACCTGCATCCTCCTAGATTTGTTGTGCGGATGCCGTTTTCATTCTTGTACAGTTTTATCAGGTCTTGGGTATGTTTATTTCCAACGGGCAACACCATCCGTCCACCTATTTCAAGCTGGTTCACTAAACTTTCAGGTATTTCCGGCGCACCGGCAGTAACTATGATAGCATCAAAAGGACTTTCGTTTTTCCAGCCGGTAGTACCGTCAGAGTACCTGGCTAATATTTTGTGATAATGAAGTCTGTCAAAAAGTTTACGTGCTTTAACAAAAAGCGTATAAATTCTTTCTATGGTGTAAACGCGAAATGCAATTTCCGCAAGAATTGCAGCTTGATATCCTGATCCTGTTCCTATTTCAAGTACCCGATCTTCTTTACTTAAATGTAATGCCTGGGTCATCTCTGCCACGATATAAGGTTGAGAGATGGTCTGTTGCTCGCCAATAGGCAGGGGAAAGTCACCATAAGCCTTATCCCTTAATGCCTCGCTTACAAAAAGATGTCTTGGAACTTTTCGGAAGGCTGCAAGAACTTTCGAGTCGGTAACGCCGCGAGACTCAATTTGTTCTCTAACCATCGTGCTACGCCGGCGCTCGTATTTTACAGATTCTTTCAGCATAATCAATATTTTCTATCAAATTAACAAAATGACGTCAAGAAATAGGATCACGTCCGAAAAGCAACTACTTCAGACCTCGTCATTCACCTTATACAAATTACCTTAGACCTTTATATACCACAAGATTGCACATAAATTGGAACATCATGTCGGTCTGGGTTATAAGGTTCCAGGTTCATGGTTCAGGGTTAAGCGCTTCAAGCTTTTTTCCTTAAACATTGATTCCATTGGGTTAATACCATGTGTGGATCAACCTCTGAACCTTTGAACCGTGAACTTTTTAACCCAACTCCTGGGCTGGAAACGGAGCATTTTGTCCAAAATATTACACCATGATACGTAATAACTTACGATGTCTGTACTTTAATATTTTATATTGCATTATTATTATAACAGGCGTAGATATTCTATAAACCCATTGAGCTTATGATCCTGATATCATACACACACTGAGATAATTGGATGTTTATATCTTTTGAGTTTCCGCTTGTTGTGGTTTGAGCAATTACATGGATAATATAAAAAACCTGATACTTAGTTTCCTGTTGACCTTATTTATTATCTTCATCGGCACAACAGGCTATGTATTAATCGAACACTGGAACATTTTAGATGCATTGGACATGACGGTTATTACGCTTACCACTGTCGGATACGGTGAAGTTCATGACGTGAGCAAAATGGGAAGGATATTTACTATTTTTCTCGTTTTTTTTGGATTCGGCTTTATTATATATGTGGCGGGCGCCGTAGTCCAGTTCATGGTTGAGGGAAGAATCAGAGCCATATTAGGGAGGAAAATTTTGGACAGAAAAATTAACCGGTTGAAAAACCATTATATTGTTTGCGGATATGGGCGTATCGGGAGAGTCCTTTGTAAGAGATTAATAATAGAACCGATTGATTTGGTAGTTGTCGAGAGTAATGAAGACCTAGTCCCGGTGATGGAGGAGGATAATGTTCTCTATGTGTTTGGAGATGCTGCTGATGAGACTAACCTGCTTAAGGCTGGAATAAAACGGGCAAAAGGTCTGGTTGCCGTCCTGGCAACCGACGCGGACAATGTCTTTCTTGTACTGACTGCAAGACAAATTAGCCCTGATCTTAATATTATAGCCAGGGCGGGCCGGGAAGAATCAAAGTCAAAATTGCTGGCAGCCGGAGCAAATACGGTTGAATCACCCTATGATAAGGGGGCAATAAGTATGGCCCAGAGGATTATCCGCCCCACAGTTACAAGTTTTCTGGATTTTGCCTTTGCTCACAAACGCAAAGATATCCAGATGGAGGAGATACCTGTCAGTGCTTCTTCCAATCTGGTAAATATTATGTTGAAAGATTCAGGTATCAGACAAAATTATAACCTGATTTTAATTGCGATCAAAAAGCCTGACGGCAGTATGTTGTTTAACCCCTCTTTTGAAACCACTATCCAGCCGGACGATACCGTTATTGCAGTTGGAGAAAATGAAAACCTCAATAAACTGGAAAAAATCTTGAATCCGTAATAGATTTATAACAAAACCTTCCAAAAATTTTCAATTTGAAATAAGCCTGTTTATTCCCATGGAATATGGGCGACATTCTGTAAGTAATTCTGTGCATCTTTGTTTCCTATGGTTGCGGCATGCTTGAAATCCTCTATTGCCTTTTCTTTATCACCGGACAACAGATAAATCCTTCCTCTTCCGTAATAATAGAGCCCTTTATTAGGGCCCAGCTTAAGGGCCTTATTTATTGAAGATATCGCCTCTTGATACTCGCCCGTCTCTCCATATGAAATGCCGATTTGAAAGTAAGCTTCACTTTTTTGTGGATCGAGTTCTATAGCCTTTTTGAAATATTTAATTGCGAGCTTATCGTTTCCGTATGTTGCGCAAAGGGCACCTTTGCCCAACCAAAACACTGCATCTTCTTCCGGAACATACTTTTTTTCCGCTTTTTGCATTTCTTCGGGAGCTTTTTTCTCCATTGCCGCTTTACCAGAAGTGGTTATCTTTTTAAAATGAGATATCAGCGTTCTGATATCATCCATCATGATTGATGCCGTTTCAATGACCTGGCCATTATTTATGTCGATCAGAATATTTATTTTACCCATTTTGGGCAAAGGCTCTCTGCCGGCCGACAGCTCCGGCATCATTTCGGCAATAGCATTAAAATATTCGGCCATATCAACATCCATAGACATTAAAGGACCTTTTGCCGGCCTTTCCTCAAGCTTTTTGGATATCTTGATCAGCTCTCCCATCCGTTTATCGTTGGGTGCGGTCAGAAAGAGATTTCCAACAGTCGTCATTCGTGATTCAAACTTCATGAGACTGCTCATTTTTTTTGTTTCCGGCGTTTTCATCGAAGGTGGAAAAAGGGGAAATTGCATCTTTACACCAATCACCTTATGACCATCCACTGTACTGTCAGAGGTTCGGATGTAAATTTGCTCCATTTTCATTCCAAGCTGTTTTTCCATCATATTCGTAATATTTTGGCTGTATTTCATCAGCCACGGCAAATAAACCGCTTCCAGAAAATCAGCAGCCTTGTTTGGATCCTTAAGGACACCGATCATCTCAAAGATTATACCGGTTTGACCAAAAGACATGCCGCCTGTCATTTCTCCTGTAAAACTTCCAGAGATTGCGGCAAGATCGGAAAAGTCGATCCCCATACTCTCGTACAATTTTCCAAAAATAGAATTGATGAGTGCAACCATACCTGTGATATCATAACTTCGGGATCTGAAATTGATCTGTTTTTCGGGCTTGTAACCATCCAAAAGGGTTGTCTCGCCTTTCTGGGTAAACAGTTTTGCAAGTGGACTTCCATCAAGAGAATCACCCTTAAAGACAATAGTCAATTTTTCTTCACTGAAGTCTATTCCTATCGTAAGAACTTCTATCTGACCTAACGTGTCCAGCATGTTTGCTTGTATTTCCCTGATTTGCTGGAGTGTAAGGCTAGTCCCGCCAAGTTTCTGCTTCCTTGGCAAATTCTCCAGCTTAGCAAGACCTTGTTTGATCTTTTCATCCCCTTTTTCCAGTAGTTCTTTGACAGCTAATTCAGCCGAGAGTGAAATCTTTTCATCTGCTCGGGACGCAGCAACCAAAGCCGCTTCGACAGCATCTGAAATAGCTCCTCCCTTGCCGGGGGGCAAGGACACAATATAATAGTCAGGCCCTGCCAATGCATTAAATGCCGCCTGAAAATTATTGTTTGGTTGTTGGAATGGAATTAGGACGGCAATTTCCGATTTTGTTTCATTTATTTTAATTCCAATTACGATCAAACGGTTGCTGTCAATCCAACCTGTGCCTTGCAGCATGCCCTTAAGAAGAGCCGTAGGAGATTTCATGGGTTGCTTTGGATCGGCACCTGCCAGATTATCGATGACGTTCAAGGTATTTTCCAGTCTGCTGATCTTCACAACGATATCTAAAGGAAGACTTGTATCTTGTGTTGCTTGTAAGGGCTTATAAATTCCAAAAATAAGCGCCGACATAATGATAATGATAAAAAATTTTAATCGAACAGGTTTTATCTTCATTTGATTCTCCGTTTATTGTAACCGTTCACCGTTCAGAGGTTCATGGTTCATGGTTTACGATTTTTTCATATTTTAGCTTTTAATCTCAGTGCAAGCTCGCTCGGCTAATTTTAAGGCCCGAATGAATTCTGCATTAGATTCAAAATCAAAGATTTTAACTACCTTAACAGTTGAACTCTGAACCCTGAACCTCTGAACCCTGAACCCATAAACGGTTACCATTTATTTTTATTTCGGCCAGTATGGATCCCGTAAGGCCTTTTTGTGAATCTTTCCCGATCCGGTCTTAGGAAGCTCCGACAGAAAATCTATAGACTTGGGCACCTTGTAAGAAGCCTGGTGCTTCTTGCAAAAACTGATGATCTCATCCTCTGTGGCTATCTCGTTATCTTTGAGCACTACGGCAGCTTTAACAGCTTCACCCCACTTTTTATCGGGCACCCCGAATACGGCAGTCTCTAATACTTTTGGATTCATGTAAAGAACGTTTTCCACCTCTGTTGAATAAATATTCTCACCTCCGCTGATAATCATGTCCTTTTTTCGATCTACAATGTTTACATACCCTTCTTTATCTATCACTGCCAGATCTTCCGTGCAAAGCCACCCCTTGTGAAAGGCTTTCTGATCCTCCTCCGGACGATTCCAATATCCGGATGTGATAGTATCTCCCCTCACCAAGATTTCTCCCACCTGCTGATCATCCGGGTCAATAGAAGCTCCATTTTCATCAACCACCTTAAGGTCAACAGTAATGAAAGGTCGCCCGGTTTTGGCCTTGTACTCCAATTGTTTTTCCGGAGGCAAATCCCGCAGGTGTTCCTTCAATATACTTAGCGTCAAATAGGGGCTGGTCTCTGTCATACCATAGGTCTGGATGTAGTCGCATCCAAAAGTTTCCATGATGTTTCGGACTAGCTCCGGGGCTATGGGCGCTCCGCCGCTAAGTATGATGCGAAGGCTTGAATATTTGTAACTATCCACCCTGGGATGCTTGATCATCAGATTAAGCATGGTGGGAATCAGGTTGCTTAGGGTAATACTCTCTCGTTCAATAGTGGCCATCACAACTTCGGCATCGAAACGATTCACCATCACATGGCGCCCCCCTATCCATGTGATAGCGAAAGTTGCCCAGGCATCAGCCAGGTGAAACATAGGCGCGATATGTCCCCAAATGTCAGAGTCAGTCAGCTTAAGTTCTGCAATGGTACCCAAAGCATGAAGACAAACATTTTTATGGGTTAGCATAACTCCTTTAGGCTGCCCAGTGGTTCCGCTTGTATAGTAAAGATGCGCTAACGCATCCTCCTGGATGGATTCCGGCTGGAAGTGTCCCGAGTGGGTGTTGATGGCGTTTTCATACTCATGGGACGAGATTTCCATAGAGATGGAAGGTGCTTCACCTATCCATATAACTCCCTCCAAAGGGTTCTTTTCATCTAAAATATCTTTCACCAGAGAAGCAAAATAGTTTCCAGCCAACAGCCACTTGGCGCCACAGTCCCTTAAAATGAAAGCGATTTCCTTGGCTGATAAACGATAATTCAAGGGACATAGTATCGCTCCGATGCCGGCAGCCGCATAATAAGTCTCAAGAAAGGAGTGGGTGTTGACTTCAAGGATGGAAATGCGGTCTTTAGTCCCGATCCCCTGTGACTGAAAGAACCGGCATAGAGCTCCCGCTCGCTCTCCTATCTGCATGTAGGTAAAAGAGCGTTTCCCGTCAACCACTGCAATCTTCTCAGGATACAATGCCATTGCCTTTTTTAGAGTCGTCCAAATATCCAAAGCTTTTATCCCTTATGTATTGATGAATTCGTAAAAAGGCGAATTCATCAAGTTTTAAGTTTTAAGTTTTAGGTGTTAGGTTATTCTTTTTATATTGTGTTAACAGATACTTAAAACTTAAAACCTAACACTTAAAACCTTTGTAAAAAGTCATTTTTTGACTTTTTACGAATTCATTATATTTCAATTTTAATAGAAATACAAAATATTGATTTATATTCGTCCGAATAACGAATAACAAATAACAAATAACAAATAACTTTCAATTGAGCGTTATCGCTCAATTGAGGTATTATATTGCTAAAAGGTCCGACTGTAAAGCTAATACAATATTTACATTCCTATCTTAATAAGGTATGAAAAAGTATGGCTGTAGACGATGGTAAACAGGAGTTTCAAAAAGAAAGGGATATAAGGATCAAGAAATGATAACCGATGTTGGAAATTTCTTTATCTTTGGATTTGATGGCACTAGCGTACCGGCCTCTTTGAAGATGCTTTCTAAAAAACATGGTTTGGGAGGCGCTATCCTTTTTGGTAGAAATGTTGAATCACCAGAACAACTTAGAAGGCTGACTGCGCAGCTGCACTCCCTATCACCATCAGGACCTCTGATTATTTCCATTGACCAGGAGGGTGGAAAACTTCAACGACTTAAGCCTCCGTATTTCACTGCTTTTCCTCCTGCTTGCAAAGTAACGCCCCTGACTGCTCTCGATCTTGGACGAAGGATGGGGCAAGAGCTTGCAGATCTCGGTATCAATGTCGATTTTGCCCCTGTCCTGGATGTGAATTCCAATCCTCACAACCCGATTATCGGCGATCGTTCTTTTGGTTCGGATCCTCAGTTTGTAACGGATGTAGGGAAATTATTCATTAAGGGATTGCAGGAAAGAGGCGTTCTTGCCTGTGGCAAACATTTTCCGGGACACGGGGATACAGATCAAGATTCACACATGACCCTTCCTATCGTCAATCAACCCATAAAACGCTTATACAATGTAGAAATTTTCCCATTTAAGGAGTTGATAGGCTTTGGATTAAAAGCCATAATGACCGCTCATGTGTTATATCCAACTCTTGACAAAAAGAATCCTGCAACATTTTCTCAGAATATATTGTGTAAAATTTTGCGAAAAAAACTCGGTTTCGAAGGTTTAATTGTCACGGATGATATGGGGATGGCTGGTGCTTTAAGCCAAGCTGACCTCCCGGAGGCATGTGTTCAAGCTTTTGCGGCAGGTTGTGATTTATTGCTCGTTTCTGAACACTATGATCGACATGAAGAAATCATCTCGTTCTTGGAAAAGTCGATTCATAAAAGTGAAACTTTGAAAAAGAGGGCATATGAGAGTTTTGAACGACTGCGCCGCTCATTAGTAACGCTCAAAAGTTATGGTAAGCGCTGAGGACCAATATTCAACAGCTTCATGAGTCCTCCCCGTACACCATAGCACGGAGTAAAATCCAGTTCGTGGCGGGCGCGGCTAATATCCGCTATTGAGTGCCTGATATCCCCTCTTCTAACGGCCTTAAACCGTGACTTAACGTCTTTCCCGGTGAGGTCCTTTAGAATATCCAGTAATTCAAGGAGTGAAGTGGGGTGGCCTGTGGCAATATTGAATACTTCTCCCCTTCCCAGGGTATGGTTATTCATGGCCAGAAGATTCGCCTCTACTACATCCTGTATAAATATAAAATCACGGGTCTGAAGGCCATCTCCGAAAACCGTCGGTTTTCGACCCGTAAGGATATCGTCAATGAACCTGGAAATCACACCGGAGTACATTGAACCGGGATCTTGGCGTGGTCCATAAACGTTGAAATAACGAAAAACCACTGTTTCAAGGCCATACAATTCAGCGAATATACGCATGTAATACTCCATGGCAATCTTGGCCAAAGCATAGGGTGACTTGGGGCTGGGAATCATATCTTCAGTTTTCGGAAGGACCGGGTCATTTCCGTAAACTGAGGCAGAACTGGCGGCTATCACCCGTTTCACACCGCTTTCTTTGGCAGCATTTAAGACGTTGAGCGTGCCGGTAATGTTAATATCGTGATTTTCTATAGGCCGCTCGACGGAATCAAATACAGAAACCATGGCGGCTTTGTGAAAGACGTAGTCGACACCCTGCATGGCAGTTGTCAAAGCCTTCATATCTCGTATGTCCGCTTTAATAAAAGTGATTTTGTCCCTAAAGCCTGCAATATTATGTTCATAACCTGAGGACAGATTATCGTAGATAATAACAGTGTGTTTTTGCTCCTTGAGGGCTTCCGCAATATGGGATCCGATGAACCCACAACCGCCTGTGATAAGATACTTAGCCATGGAATTTCCTTTTACTATTTGAGACTTTTAAAAAGTCTACTTATACTCTCATTTTAATGACTTTTCCAGTTATCAATTTATCATTTTAGATTTAAAACTTAAAATCAAGTAAAAAGACGATTTTCTACTTTTTACGAGACCATAATGTGTTTGACTTCAAATAATAAAAAATGGCGGTTTTCTATTTACAATGATTCAAGAATATTGTAATAAGATACGAAATCATTTACAAAAAAGAGGAGGGTGTATGACACAAAATACTGACGCTGAACCTGACGAAAAAATCGTTGTCAACGTAGATTCTAACATTGAGGACCTAATACCCGGATTCCTTGAAAATAGGCAGAAAGATGTCAAATCCATATATGATGCATTAGAGAAGGAAGATTACGAAACCATTCGGATATTGGGCCACAGCATGAAAGGAGCCGGTGGAGGCTATGGATTCGATGAGATTACTGATATTGGCCGTTCAATTGAAGAAAGTGCGGAAGGCAAGAATCAAGAAGAAGTTAAAAAGTGGGTTATAAATCTTTCAAATTATCTTGATCGGGTCGAGATTGTTTACGTATAAATAATTAGAAGAAATTAAATTATATGAAAATAATTAATATATCAATCGGAAATTTATCAATTTCGGCCGAATTAAACAATACTGCCACAGCCCAACAAATATTAGAAAGTCTACCACTTGAAGGAGCTGTAAATGTATGGGGTGAAGAAATCTATTTCGAAATTCCACTTGAAATTGATTTGGAGGGTGATGCTCGGGCTGATGTTGAAGTAGGTGACTTAGGTTACTGGCCATCAGGCCCTGCATTCTGTATCTTCTTTGGACCTACCCCGGTGAGCGCTGCCGAAAAACCACGTGCATACAGCCCAGTTAATATTTTTGGCCACATATTGGGTGACGCAACTCAATTTAAAGCTGTTTCAAACGGATCAAAGATTCGAGTATCTCGTTCTTCCGACTAAAAATAGCGAAAATTTAAGGATGTTGCAAAGCTAAAATATAATTATTATAAGTTTTTTATTCACTATAGTCTTGACATATATTTGATGAATTCGTAAAAAGACGAATTCATCAAGTTTTAGGGGAAACTATCATATCAAATACACGCATATTTTAGATAGTACTCTTTCTTGGAAAAGTTGAAAATGAAAGATACGGACGATGTGAGAATTAAAACCGAAATTGATGAAATTACAGAAAGAATTAATAACATAATGAAAAAAGTGGGAGATCTTGTTCCTGACACAAAGGAGGAACAGGATCAAAAGGAAGATTAATAAAAATAAAAGTTGACATCCACTATTAAACCAGTTAATTACACTTGAAATAGTTAAGGACAATTACAAAATTCATTAGTTCAGGAGGAGTCATGACACTAACCAAAAGTGATATTGTTGCTAAGATACACGAACTGGGCTTTACTAAGAAAAAATCTGTTGATATTGTCGAATCCCTGCTGGAAATTATTAAGGGTACACTGGAAAAGGGTGAGGATGTCCTTATTTCGAGATTTGGAAAATTTTGTGTGAGGGAAAAGGACAAGAGGAGGGGACGAAATCCTGCAACAGGCTCTGACTTGATATTAAAGGAAAGAAGAGTTGTTACCTTCAAGTGTTCCGGAAAGCTGAGGGAAAAAATCAACGGATAAGGTAAATTAATCCCCTTTTAAAACTATTTAGTAGTAAGCCATACATACTGATATGGTTTTAAACGTACTGAACTTTTATTCAAATAGCTGCCGGTAAGCAAATCATTCATCCTGTTAGGCGCCCCGTCTTCGGATAATGAAACAGTAACAGGTTTTGATGAAATATTAGTTATCGCATATATAACCTGATCTTTACAATACCTAGCTATAGCAAAGGCTTTTGAGCCCACTTCTATAATTTTAAATGGAGCATTGGGATGAAAAGCCGGCTGTCTCCTTCTAGCTTTTATCAATTCAAAATATTTATAAAAGATTTTTGAGCGGAAAGATTCCGGATTTTCAAGTTCTGACAGCACATTATCAATTTGAAGTTTTTCCCTGTTTATTGTTCTTGCTCTGTTGGTAAGGTTTACCCCATCCTCCCAGTTTCGCGACCCTAGCAAGCTTTGAATATATGTTGCCGGTACTCCCGGAAGTGTATACTGAATTGCCTGCGAAGCTAAAAACCGATTCGAATGATACTTGTCGATTTCCATCTTTTTATTTAGCAGGGCATCTATATATGTAATATTCAACTCATAAGGACTTTCCGATCCGTCCGGATTTAATTTGTATGCAACATACCCACCATTTTCCTTTACAATTTCAATAAGTTGTTTTATTTCATCATTTGGTAATATTCCTTCAAGGGGGCGTACACCAATACCATCATGTGATGCCGTAAAATTGAAAAATGTGTTGCTTTCGGATTCTAGATGCAATCCTTTCGCCCACGTGGATAAAGCAGTCGAATCTTCCTTTACAAAAGAATAAAAAAGGAGTGGCGGTAATGTAAAATTGTATACCATCTGTGCCTCATTACTACCGTCGCCAAAATAGCTTATATTCTCGTTATGGGGCACATTTGTTTCGGAAAGAATCATGACATCCGGTGCAACAAGGTCAAGTATTTTTCGAAAAAGCTTAACCAAATCATGGGTCTGAGTTAAATGGATACAATTTGTGTCAATCTCTTTCCACAGGTAGGCAATTGCATCGAGACGAAGAATCCTTGCACCTTGATTTACATAATAAAGAAGGACTTCAACCATTTTTTCAAGAACATCTATACTCTTATAATTGAGATCAATCTGATCCGCACTAAATGTTGTCCAGACGTGAACTGTCTTTTCTGAAATCTTCTTAACCTCATTTAAAAGCGGTAGTGATCTGGGTCTTATAACCCGAGACAAATCAATGGAAGGGTCCACTTCAATAGCAAGCTCTTCAAATCCTTTTTCTTTCCTTAAATATTTTTTGAACCAGTCGCTCTCTGCAGAAATATGATTTAGTACATAAACAAACATAAGTTGAAAATCATTGCCTAATGCTTTTATATTCTTCCAGGAACCGAGATCCGCATTAACCGAAAAAAAGTCTTTAACGGAAAATCCGTCATCTGAAGAGAAAGGAAAAAAGGGGAGTATGTGTACTGTTGAAAATACACCTTTTAAATATCTCTTGGCAAATTTATAAAGCGTATTAAGGGGAGCATCCCCTTTTTTATGCAAGGAATCACCATAAGTTATCAGCACTATATCCCGCTGTGAAAAATAGCCGTTTCCTTTTCTTTTTCTGATTGGAAATCTTTCAATTTGTGAAATAATTTTATTAAAGGCCAGGCCACCCTTATTTTCACCATATATACGAACCAGCAAATCCTTGATTGCTTCAATTTCTTCCATTATATTGCCTCTTTCTTGTACCTTGGTGTATTTGTGGCTGAATAGTTACTTTTAAATATCATAATTAAAAGTGCCGATCAACTTATCATAGAAATTGATACCATTTTTTACGCTATTGCAATTAAAAACTGCTGAATGATATTGCATCGAAAAATAACATATGTTAGGTATCACTTTTTTGATAAGCACAAAAGGGAAACATCTTTCAGGAGGATTTATATGCGCGCAATCATCACGGCAGTCGGTCATTTCGTTCCCGAACGTAAACTTACAAATAAAGATCTTGAACAGATGGTTGAAACGAATGACGAATGGATCACTACTCGTACCGGTATCAAAGAAAGGAGGATTCTGGAAAAAAGTAAAGGAACATCTTATATGGCGGTCAAAGCTGCAAAAATGGCTCTCAAACAGAAAAATATTTCAGCAGATGAACTTGACCTGATCATTGTTGCCACAATAACTCCTGATAGAATGGTTCCGGCTACGGCGGCAATAGTCCAAAATGAATTGAATGCGGCAAATTGCTGGGGATTTGATCTAAATGGCGGATGTTCGGGATTTTTATACGCTTTAGCCACCGCTACTCAATTCATAGAGGCTGGAAAGCACCAAAAAATCATGGTGATCGGCGCAGACAAAATGAGTTCCATTATTAATTATAAGGACCGCAACACCTGTGTTATTTTTGGAGACGCTGCAGGAGCAGTCTTGTTAGAACCTTCCAACGAGGATGATCTTGGAGTCAAAGATTTTATTCTTCACCTTGATGGTTCGGGATACAAATATCTAAAAATGGAAGGAGGTGGCAGTTTATGGCCGGCCTCTCACGAAACCGTGGATAAAAAGATGCACTATGTTTATCAGGATGGCAAAGCCGTATTTAAACATGCAGTAATAGGAATGGTAGATGTTTCTGCAGAAATATTAAAAAAGAACAATTATAAGGCAAAAGATATTAA
>JAUVVS010000124.1 GCA_030604545.1 Deltaproteobacteria bacterium
GGATTAAAGACTTTCAGGCTGTGCAACCTGGGTCAAATTACTTACAAGGACATTGAAGATTTCTTTGTAGTAGCCAAGGAAGCATTTAAAAAGATGGGATACACCATTCCTATCGTCAAATAGTTGAGTGGTTGAGTAGTTGAGTCGACGACTTAACGAGATATGTACTTTGCAACTTTTCACAATTTAAAATGAGACCTTTGAAAAATGCTCAATTTTGTTCAAGTTCAAGGAAGGCGAAAATTTTAACCACAGGAATACATCGAGTATTTTGAGGATAGCGCTAGAGCTTCACTTCGTGCAAAATGTTGAGCCTGACACAGAAATTGGGCAAAAGGGGGCGTTTTGCAAAGGTCTCAAAATAGATGGAGGATAGATAAGAGCTATGGAAGACAACATCCAGGAAATGTATGAACGTGCAAAAAAAGCTTTTGAAGAAGTAGAATTCTGGCCGCAGGAAAAAGTAGACGAAATGGTTCAGGCGGTCGGCTGGGAGTGGCAAAAAGAAGAGACGCGCAAGGCCTTGGCCAAGCTTGCCGTAGATGAGTCAGGAATCGGTGTTTATGAAGATAAATTGAACAAGATTAAAACAAAAACTTTGGGAACCCTGTGGGATCAACGCGGTGCAAAAACATGCGGTTTGATAGAAGAAGATAAAGAGCGGGGAATCAGAAAATATGCCAAGCCAATCGGAGTAATTGCCAATGTGGTACCCTGTACCAATCCTGAGTCGACTATCTGCTGTCTCGGGCTGAGTACATTGAAAACCAGAAACGCAATGATTGTATCACCCCATCCAAGAACCCAGGGAAGCTCATACCTTGCGGTTGAACATGGGAGAAAGGCTTTAAAGAAAATCGGTGCACCAATGGATCTCCTGCAATGCATCAAATATACGAGCCATGAAAAGACACGTGAACTCATGTCTAACTGTGACTATGCAGTTGCTACCGGCGGTGCGGCACTGGTAAAAGTGGTGTATGGGGCCGCCAAACCCGCCCAGACGGTAGGCGCCGGAAATGTTGTATCGATCGTTGATGAAACTGTAGATATCCCTGCTACCGCTCATAAAATCATGCTTTCCAAAATCGCAAACAACTCCGCATCCTGCTCATCGGAAAACGCAGTTGCAGTCTATGATGAAGTTTACGATCAAATGATTGAATGCTTGAAATCGGAGGGTGGATATCTTTGCAGCACGGAAGAAAGGGAAACCCTCAGACAAACCATGTGGCCGGACGGCCATACGCTGAATCGCGATATCGTAGCCAAATCTGCACGTTTTATTGCCGACCTGGCGGGGCTAAACGTACCTGAAGATACCAAGTTCATTATGGTGCTTGGTGAAAAGATAGGGCCTGAGGACAGGTTCTCGGGGGAAAAAATATCACCGGTATTAACGGTATGGAAGTGGAACGACTTTGATGAAATCATCGAACGCGTTAAGTCCATGCATAAATTTTCCGGTGAAGGCCATTCCGTTTCTATCCATACCGAAAGGGACGAGCGCAGGGTGGAACTTGCCGTAAGGGCGAATGTCGGCAGGGTCGTATGCAACATGCCTCACTCCTATGCAAACAGCGGCGGCTGGGGCAGCGGTCTGCCCTTTACCGATACCCTCGGCTGCGGCACCTGGGCCGGTAACATCGCTAGTGAAAACGTAAATTGGCGGCAATTTCTGAACTATACATTGCTTTCCATACCCATTGAAGAACATGTACCAGATGATGAGGAACTTTTTGGAGATTATCTAAAAAAATGGGGGAGGGATTAATCCTATAATTTATGATAAGGGCGATACTCTTTGATTTTGGTCAAACCCTTGTAGATTCAGCCAATGGATTTCGTGCAGCCGAAAAAGAGGCACAGAATAAAATTTTTTCAAATCTCAGTTTGACATTATGGGATGATTTTCTGTCGAACTACCGGAGGATCCGAAAGGAATTTCACGCAAAATCTATTTTTTCAAGGAAATCCATCTGGAATGAAGTCTATTTTTACTATTGCCTCGAACCCGACTTGAAGCGCCTTGAAGTATGGGAAAATGAATATTGGGAACGTGTAAAGTCTGAAACTGTCCCATTTCCTGAGACTGTACAAGTACTTGAAAACCTTAGCACTGAATATCGTCTGGGGCTTATTACAAATACCCAGGGACAGAAGGCTTCTGGAAAACACCGAATCAGTCTGTTTCCTGAGCTTGAAAGGTTTTTCGAGGTCGTCATTGTAGCCGGAGAATCGGGTTTACCGCCAAAACCTGACCCCGCCCCCTTTCATTTGTGCCTTGACAGTCTGGGCACAACTCCCGGTGAAGCTGTCTACATAGGTGACGATTGGCGAATCGACATCTGTGGTGCCAAAGATATAGGTTTACAACCCATCTGGATCAAACACCATTCCGTGCGTAGGTCGTGGCCGGATATAAAAACGTCAGTACCGGTCATTACCAGTCTGAATCAGCTGCTCGACCTCGATCGTGTTCTTGATTAATAGAGGTATTTAAGATGGAAAAAAAAGAATCGTTACGAAAATGGAACTTATAGCAGTAAGTTTGAGAAGTTGATTTAGTAAGCTGATGGGAGAACGGTCCGATCAAGAAAAGCTTTTTTTGTATTCTGCTGCCCACTTATCCACTATTTCGATCAGTCGCCCCAGCGACTCCGAAATATATTTATCCTTATGATGCACCAGGTAGAATTTTCGTTTAATAACCCTACCAGATAAGGGAATCGCTATTAATCTGCCCATTTGAATCTCTTCACTTGCAACATTCCTGGATATCAAAGCAATACCTGTTCCATCTTCAACTGCTTTCTTAACGGCTCTATTGCTGGAAAGCTCCATGGGAATAAAGATGGAAATCTTGTTCTTTTTGATAAACTCATCGATAACCCTTTGGGGGGTCGATCCTTTCTCGTGAATGATCATATTCTGCCCGTCAAGATCCCGGGGAGTAAGGTATTTCTTTCCGGCAAAAGCATGGTCGGGTGGAACAATAATTACAAGTCTGTCTTCCAGAATTTCCCTGATCAGCACTTTCTTGTGTTCAATTGGATATGAGATAAATCCCAGGTCGTTGTTGAGGTTGACAACATTTTCTACAACCTGCTCGTTCGGCAAAATATTAATTGATATACGTATATTAGGATTAGATTTGCTGAAGGGGTCGATTATGGAAGGAAGATAGTATGCCCCAAAACTTTCGCTTGCATGGATCCGGATATGCCCCTTTTTCCTTTGCTGAAAATCACGGATGCTCTCCTCTGCATTTTTTTCCAGTTCGAAAATTTTTTCGGCAATCTCATAAAGAGCACCTCCCGCATCTGTTAAAGCCAGTTTTTTCCCAAAGTGGTTGATAAGTTTGATTTCATAATATTCCTGAAGCCTTTGTATCCCTTTTGTCACGGCCGGCTGGGTAATATAGAGTGCCCTTGCTGCAGCACTTAAACTTCCGAGCTTAGCAGATAGATAGAAAATCTTCAGTTGGTTAAGATTCATTTAATATAACCTGAGACCTTTGAAAAATGTTTCCCGCTATAGCGGGATTCAAGTTCAAGCCTCCGGCCCGTGAGGCCTACGCCCCGGAGGGGAAGACGAAAAATTGGGCAAAAGGGGGCGTTTTGCAAAGGTCTCAACCTTTTATCGCTGATAATATTATATATGGCTGTTTATATTTGTTATTTTGAAAAAGTATATACTGAACAACTAAATTTGATATGTCAAGAAGATTATCAATTAACTTTCAAAAAGTTCTTGAATCAATGGATATCCGTGTTGTATTTTATATGCTACCAGAAAGTAGCAATGAAAAAATCATTTATCTTTGCGCCCTCTGCGTCTTGAGCGAAGCTTCCGCAGATATCTGCGGAAACAGGCGGGCGGTGAAAATTTATATTATCGAAAGGAGACGAAATGAAATACACAAAACTTCTTACCTCGGAACAGGTCGAACGGGTTCATGAAGCATCACTGGAGATCCTCGAAAAGGTCGGTATCCTTGTCCGAAGTGGTAAAGCGCGGGAAATTTATGCCAAACACGGATGCACGGTAAATTCCGAAACCACAAATGTAAAGATCCCGCAGAGCGTGGTAGAGGAATATTGTAAAGCCTTTGTTCCAACATTTACATTCAAAGGTCGCGACCCTAAATTTGACAGGACAATTCCCGAAGAGAGTCCCGTGGTGGTAACGGCAAGCTCCGCCCCTAATATAATTGACCCCAAAACCGGCAATGAGCGGCCTGGCACCTCATCGGACATCGCAAATATCGCCTTTCTCATCAATGAATTACCTGGTTTTGATGTCTTTTCTATTTCTACACTTGCCGATGACGCTCCCGAAGGGCAATTCAGTATTTCACGTTTCTACCCTGCACTTAAAAACTGTTTGAAGCCGGTTCGCGGAAATACTCCTAACATGAAAGAGCTTTTGCAGGTGCTCGAACTTGGCTCAATCATTGCCGGAAGCAAGGAGGCTTATAAAGAACGGCCCATTATTACCCACCACGGTTGTCCTGTAATTTCACCTCTGACCATGGACATAGAATCTATAGAAGAGATACTCTACCTCGTTGAAAATGGATTGCCGGTATATGGAAGCATCGTCCCCAACGCGGGTATGACGGCTCCCATGACATTATTGGGAACTCTGGCGCTAGGTAACGCTGAATTCCTGGCATTAAGCGTCATCATGCAGATGGCCCGGCCTAAAACACCTCTGATCTATGCCGTTTTATCAACAGTGGCGGACATGCGGACAGCCAACTATGCACCGGGGGCAATTGAAACGGGAATTCTGCAAATGTCACATTGCCAGATGGCCCAATTCTATAATGTCCCGTCAGGCGGGTATATCGGCGTGACAAATGCCCATACTAACGACGCTCAATCGGGATATGAAACCGGCATGAACACAACTGGAGCTGTTCTCGCAGGAGCGGATATGTTAAACATGGGTGGGCTTTTAAGCAGCTTAATGGCTTTCGATTTTTCAAAAGCTGTAATCGACAATGAAATTGCCTTAATGCTCAAGCGTATCAAACGGGGCCTGGAGTTCAGTGAAGAAAACCTTGCTCTTGACTTGATCGCGGAAATAGGTCCGGGCGGCACTTACATGGAACATACGCACACTGTTGACCATATGCGTACCGCAGCTGTCCTTCCAACCGTGGCAACGCGTGATATGCGTGAATCCTGGGAAGATCAAGGGCGACCCGATGCACACACAAACGCCGCAAATGAAGCAAGGAAGATTCTAACCAGGGATAACCCTGCAGTATTTTCGCAAGACGTTGACACTAAGATCCGCGCACGGTTTAAAAATCTAGTGGCCGGCGATGCCGGTTGGTAGAAGGTTTATGGTTGCTTCAATAACCATTAAAAATATTTCAATATATTCTTGACAATTACTTCTAATAAATGTATATATAGATTATACATTATTATGGGGGTCGTTATGAAAGCCAGTGTTGTTGATTTAAGATACAAAATGAATGATATACTTAAAGCGCTCGACAGAAACGAAACAGTATCAGTGCTGTATCATGGCAAGATGAAAGGGGTCATTATACCTGCCAAAGCCAAGGTAACAAAAAAAATCAAAGATCATCCTTTTTTTGGCATGTCAGTAAAAGATACTCAAAAACCTGTGTTAGAGGAACTCGATGAATTAAGAAAACCAAGGTGCGATGATATTTGATACCGATATTTTCATTTGGGTACAGCGCGGGAATCAAAAAGCCTCAAGGCTTATGGAGAAGGCTGAATATAAATACTTGTCCATTCAGACTTACATGGAGCTTTTACAGTGTAGCAAAAACAAAACACAGCATAAGTATGTAAAAGATTTTATTAGCTCATTTAATTTCATGGTTCTACCACTTACAGAAAATATCGGACACAGAGCATTAATCTATATTGAAGAATATACCCTGTCCTCAGGTTTAAGGGCTGGTGATGCCATAATTGCCGCTACGGCTATTGAAAACAACATGACCCTTGTTTCAAGTAATGCAAAACATTTCAGGATAATAAAAGATCTGAAATTAAAAGTCTTTAAACCATAATCGGTTTATTTGGTTATTCCCTTCAGCCGCTCCAGTTTGCAAGTAAGCTGTGGCTATGACTATATTCATATTCAAAAACTCCATAGTTCATGGAAAGTTTTTGGAACAAATAAAAGTTACATAATGATACGAATCTTCCATTTTATCAGATAGCAGATTGCATTCCAGTATACAAATTAAGCTCTAAAAATATATTGATTTCGCTTTGAAAGCTGCTATTATATTGGTTTGATAGCGATTGCAACATCAGGCAAGAAATATGCACCGGCAAGGCAATTGCGCCGGATTGAATCTACAATATAAAGTTTACCGAACTTTCCAGATAA
>JAUVVS010000102.1 GCA_030604545.1 Deltaproteobacteria bacterium
CAAATTCTAAATTCGAATGTTCAAATGCTCTAAACAACCGAATACCGAGGCTTTTGTTTTGAACATTGAAAAATTTGATATTCGATATTGTTTCGAGTTTCGATATTCGGATTTTTGCCTGAACGGAAGTTTTCGTTCAGGCACCATATAATAAATAACAAGCTCCCATGACTGATACGATACGAACTTTCATTGCGATAGAGCTTCCGGAAAATATTATTTCTTCTGTCTTAAAAGTTCAGGATGATATAAGATCTTATGGATTTAAGACAAGATGGGTTCGAAAGAAAAATATCCACATTACACTTAAATTTTTGGGCAATATCAACAAGGTCGATGTAGAAAAGATAGGTAAAGAAATATTTGAATCGGCAAAGGAATACCCCCCTTTAAAACTTGCAGCAAAAGGGATTGGCGTCTTTCCGGGGATAAAACGTCCCCGCGTAATATGGATTGGAATAACAGGTCAGATAGATCTACTTATGGAGATGCAGAAAACTCTTGATAAAAGATTAGAGACGATCGGTTTTCCAAAGGAGAGAAGGCCCTTTAGGGGACATCTTACAATAGGACGGATAAAGGGAAAGGTTGATCCTCAAAGGCTAATCGCCGCAATAAAAGAATTTGGAGAGTTTGAGTCCGAAACATTTATAGCTAATAAACTTATTTTGTTCAAAAGCGAACTCAACCCTTCAGGCTCTATTTATACAAAGCTAAAGAGTATATCATTGATGAATTCGTAAAAAGACGAATTCATCACGTTTTAGGTTTTAAGTGTTAGGTTTGAAGTTATGGTATTACAATTATTTACAGATACTTAAAACCTAAAACCTAACACTTAAAACCTTTTGAAAAGTCATTTTTTTGACTTTTTACGAAACTATCAATCATTGGTATTGAAATAATTTTAACCAAACAGGAGGATATTATGAATATTTCACCTGACAAAGAAAAAGCAATAGAAACCGCCATGGTTCAGATAGAAAAACAGTTCGGCAAAGGTTCTATTATGAAATTGGGAAGCAGGCCAGTTGTCGATGTGCCGGTAATACCATCCGGTTCCCTTGCACTTGATAGAGCATTGGGAGTGGGAGGAATACCCAGAGGAAGAGTCATTGAAATTTTTGGCCCGGAGTCATCCGGCAAAACAACCCTTGCACTTCACGCTCTTGCAGAGGCCCAAAAGCAGGGGGGTATTGTAGCCTTTGTCGATGCAGAGCATGCTCTTGATACGTCATATGCAAAGAGGCTTGGAGTAAATTGTGACGAACTTTTAGTTGCTCAGCCTGATACAGGGGAACAGGCACTCGAAATAGTCGACATGCTGTTAAGAAGCGGAGCTCTAGACGCTATTGTTATCGATTCAGTTGCTGCGCTTGTTCCCAGGGCAGAAATAGAAGGAGAAATGGGAGATTCGCACATGGGGCTCCATGCAAGACTTATGTCCCAGGCATTAAGAAAGTTAACCGGTATAATAGGCAAGACCATGACCTCGGTTATATTCATTAACCAGATCCGTATGAAAATTGGTATTGTATTCGGAAACCCCGAAACAACCACAGGAGGCAATGCTCTAAAATTCTATTCATCGGTAAGGCTCGATATTAGACGCATAGGCTCTATCAAGGAAGGCCAGGAAATTACAGGAAATAGGACAAGGGTGCGCGTTGTTAAAAACAAGATTGCGCCTCCCTTCAAGGATGCTGAATTTGATATTATGTATGGCGAAGGAATCTCGAAAACAGGCGACCTTCTCGATATGGGTGTTGATAAAGAAATTATTGAAAAGAGCGGTTCGTGGTATTCATATGATGGAGAGCGAATTGGCCAGGGACGAGAAAACGTAAAAAAATTTTTAAAGGAAAATCCGGATATTTACAATTCTTTATATATCAAGGTCAGAAATGAACTGGGACTATCCAAAGAGGAAAAAGAAAACGGACAGATAAAGGATTGAAAGCCGAGGGTTATCAATGACGGGTAATGAAATACGCAGACAATTTCTTGAATATTTTAAAAAGCATGACCATCAAATTGTAAGGAGTTCATCCCTTGTTCCATCCGATGATCCTACTTTATTATTTGTTAATGCTGGAATGGTGCAGTTCAAACGCATATTTCTCGGCGAAGAAAAAAGAAGCTATGTCAGAGCGGCAACATCTCAGAAATGCGTCAGGGCAGGCGGAAAGCATAACGACCTTGAGAATGTCGGCTATACTGCCAGGCATCATACCTTTTTCGAAATGCTGGGAAACTTTTCCTTTGGCGATTACTTCAAGGAAAAAGCATTAGAGTTTGGTTGGGACCTGCTGGTAAATGGCTATGGATTGCCTCAAGACAAACTCTGGGTTTCAATATATCTTGATGATGATGAGGCTCACGAGCTATGGAACAAACATATCGGTGTACCGGCAGACAGGATTGCCCGGTTTGGAGAAGAGGATAATTTCTGGTCCATGGGTGATACAGGTCCCTGCGGGCCATGCAGTGAAATACTCATCGACAGGGGGGAAGAGTTTGGATGCGGCAAGCCAAACTGTAAGGTCGGATGCGAATGTGACAGGTTTCTTGAACTGTGGAATCTGGTTTTCATGCAATTCAACCGTGATGCTTCAGGCAAGATGACGCCTCTTCCAAAGCCTAGTATTGATACGGGGTTGGGTCTTGAACGGATGGTTGCGATAATTCAAAATGTCCCGACTAATTATGACACCGATCTTATTGTGCCGATAATTCAAAAGGTCGAAAACCTTTCTGAAAAACGGTTTGGCGACTATCCGGAAACAGATATTGCAATGAAAGTAATTGCGGATCACAGCAGAGCCGCTGCATTTCTCATCGGTGACGGTATACTCCCTTCTAATGAAGGAAGAGGATATGTGTTGCGTCGTATTATACGCAGGGCTATTCGCTATGGCCGAAATATAGGTCTTGCCCGATCGTTTCTTCATAAAACAGCGGGTGTTGTATATGGTATTATGGAATCAGCCTATCCCGAACTTAAAGAAGCGGAAGCTTTTATCTCAAATGTAATAAAGAATGAAGAAATTCGATTTTCAGAAACTCTTGATCACGGTCTCAGACTCCTAAACGACTCACTTTCGGATATGAAGGCAAAGGGTCAAAACAAAGTACCGGGACGTATTATATTCAAACTCTATGACACATACGGATTCCCGGTTGATATTGTTAGAGATGTGGTTAGAGATCAAAACATGGTACTCGATTTAGAAGGATTTGATGAGGCAATGGAAGAACAGCGGGAAAAGTCAAGATCAATAGCAACTTTTTCAGAGGTCAGTGATGCCTATAAAAACCTTTCCTCAAAAGGTATAAGGCCTGCGTTCAAAGGCTATGATGCTGTTCATTGTTCCTCGCCGGTCCTTGCTCTGGTGAAAGACGGAAATGAAGTCCAAGAAGCAAAAGAGGGCCAAATAATTGAAGTTGTAACTGAGGCAACCTCTTTCTATGGAGAATCCGGAGGCCAAGTTGGTGATAAAGGAAGAATAACCGGTCAAAGCGGAAATGAAGATCTGGATATTATGGTTACTGATACAATTAAAGATCCAACAGGACTTATCATTCACAAGGGTCAAATCGTTTCAGGACGAATTAAAAAAGGGGAAACCATAACCCTTACTATTGATAGTGAACTACGAGATGCCACAGCCCTTAATCACACTGCCACCCATATACTCCACTCTGTTTTGCGAAGGGTTCTCGGCGACCATGTTAAGCAGTCCGGCTCACTTGTATCACCGGATAGATTCCGGTTTGATTTCACTCATTTCTCTCAGGTTGACCCTGATATTCTTGATGAAATTGAAATCCTTGTAAACAAACGGATACGGGAAAATATACAAGTCCGGTTTGAAGAGATGGATGCGGAAGAAGCATTCAAAACAGGGGCGACCGCCCTGTTTGAAGAGAAATATGGTGACCGGGTTAGGGTAATTTCAATAGCTGATTTCAGCAAAGAACTATGTGGAGGAACCCATACAGGCCGTACCGGCAATATCGGCCTCTTTAAAATAATAGGAGAATCGAGCGTCGCATCAGGTGTAAGACGGATCGAGGCGTTGACCGGGCAGACGGCACTGGAATATATCCAGAAGACCTCCAAAATCGTACAAAATACGGCACGCCTGATCAAAGAAAAGCCGGAAACTGTAGCTCAACGGATTGAGGAAATGCTGACGGACCAGAAGTCAATGAAAAAAGAATTGATACAATTAAAAACAAAGATTGCTGAAATGAGTGTTGACGGGACCGAGGATGACATTAGTTCTGTAAAAGGTATAAAGGTCATAATAAAAAAAGTTTCAGTTGATACACCCGCAGCTCTCAGAGAGCTGGCCGACAGGGTGAGGAATAAGATAAAATCGGGGATTGTTGTGCTTGGAAGTGTTGCAGGATCCAAAGTTCTTCTTATCGTTATTGTGACAAAAGATCTTACAGACCGTTATAAGGCCGGTAATATAGTAAAGGAAGTGGCGTCTGTGGTAGGCGGTGGTGGCGGCGGAAGAGCCGATATGGCCCAGGCCGGCGGAACAAAACCCGAAATGTTGGATCGGGCCCTCGACAGGGCCTATGAAGTGGTGGAAGACTTGGCGAGTTGATTTTTTATCCGGCTCTTAGTATTGCTCTGGCAAGCTCTAAGTCTTCTCTGTTTGTAATTTTTATATTGTGCCTGCTGCCGCTTATTATTTTTACTTCTTTTCCCATACGTTCCACAAGCTGTGCATCGTCTGTGCATGTATATCCTTTTTGCCTTGCAGTTTCATGGGCGTTTTTTATCAGGCTATATTGAAAAGCCTGTGGGGTCTGAGCAAGCCATATAGCATCTCTTTCAATTGTCTTGTCTGTATAACCTGAATGATTCACATGCTTTAAGGTTTCATATGCAGGTATTCCAATGATACATGCACCAAACTCCTTTGCACCCTTTATACATTCCGATACCTGCTCAGAATAAACAAAGGGACGCACACCATCATGAATAACAACTACGCTCTCTTTGTCACCTACCGCCATAAGCCCGTTATAAACAGATTCCTGTCGTTCTTGGCCACCAGAGACAAGGTTTACCCTCTTGTGAGGTTTAAGAGGTAAAAGTATTTTCCTTTTACAAAAATCAAAATCTTCTTCCGGAACGACAAGAATGATTTCCTCTATCTCATCGCATCTAATAAAAATTTCCAGTGTGTGTCCCAGAATCGGTCTGCCTGCAAGCAAAAGGTATTGCTTGCGCATTGAGTAATTCATCCTAATGCCTTTGCCGGCGGCTACAATGATTGCTGAAACCATATTGTGGGGTCCTTACTACCCCAATTGAGTAAAAACCCAATTGGGAGTTATTCGTTATTTGTTATTGGTTAATCGTTTAAAAAGAATAAAATCTGTTTTTATATTTCATCATTCATGGATTTATAAAATAAGACGATCATCAAATTCTAATAACGAATAACAATTAACAATTAACGCCTTATTGAGCATTATTCTAGCTCAATTAGGGTACTATCTCAAATACTTAAGTTCTTTTGGCAGCGGTACTCTATTACCAGTTGAATCTTCACCGTAATTAATACCGGCAAGAATCTCAATATCCTTTAGAGCTCGAGCGTCACCTTCAAATATAACTTTGGTAATATTTTCTTTTTGGATCTTACCTCCCGCCCATTGTATATCAAGCACACTGCTGGCATCAAAGCGGTCATTTCCAACGCAAAGCTCCATCTGACCACCGTAGTGTTGCACAATTTTGGCAACCAGAAGGCTGGGTCTACTGTGAAAACCGAGCTTTACAGGGATACCAACGGTAGTGGATGAACGCTCAATATTCTCATTTAGTATCTCCTGTGCCAATTCTTTGCCGGTTGTAAGGAAGTGACAGGCGTAGTAAAGGCCGTAATTAATTGTACGGTCAAGGAGGATTTTAGGATTAATTAGATGCAATAGCTGTTCTTGAACCCTTTTGTATATGTTTTTATAACTCGCCTCGTGTAAGTGTCGCTCATAAAAATGGAGTAAACGCCCTGTCATTTGAAATAGATGAAAAACAATGGAAAAAAAGCTTCGGAGCTGTTTTAGTTTTCTGTTACCGAATCTGAATCCCCCGTGTATTACATATGTATCAAAAGAAGACTGAAGATTGTGCACAAGCATCTCAAAATGCCTTACCTCGATCTCGTTGACCTTGTCAGGCACAATGGCAAGTATTTCCTTCAAATCATATGGTTCATAAAATCCCAGCTGGTCAAAATTCTCTGCAATACTTAAAAAATCACTGGCGATTTTAACTATACTTTCCTTCTGTAAGTCCTTGTCCTCATCATCGATATCATAATTGAGCATTTTGCTTGTGGCAATACTGGGAAAATCTCCACGATTAAAACTTTCTTTTTCAAAAACAGATATATTCAAACGTTGTGCCTCATCAAGTATAACAGGGGCTAATTTCACAAGTGACTCTGTTAAAAAATCTAAGGTGGCACTTCCTTCCCTTTCAAATTCCTTACTGTCTGAAAAGTCATAAAAAACAAGACGATTAGAAATATGTTTCTGAGAATATGCACCCAAGCACAAATGTCTGATGGAAGCTGCAAGTTCTCGGTAAAAATACCAGTCCTTACTGTTTTTTGCCCCATGAAAATCGAGGAAATCTTCCAAAACCTGAGATGTAGATATCAGCTTTGAATAAAGCCTTTTTGTAAAGACATTCTTTCGATCACTAATATTTGAGATATAGACACAACATTTCAGATAATCGAGAGAAAAAATCCTCGCCTTTTCCACAAAAGGGATATCGCATTGGGTTTGTTGCACTTAACTATGCTCCGAGACCTTTGCAAAACGCCCCCTTTTGCCCAATTTCTGTGTCATGCTCAAATTTTGGCACGAAGTGACACGGAGTGAAGCGTAGCGCTAACCTTTAGCGCTATCCTCAAAATACTCAATGTATTCCTGTGGTTAAAATTTTCGCCTTCCTTGAACTTGAACAAAATTGAGCATTTTTCAAAGG
>JAUVVS010000188.1 GCA_030604545.1 Deltaproteobacteria bacterium
CAAATCCCAAGTTGCCGCTGTTTTAATAAGGCTAAAATGGTACATTATGGAAAAAAAACGTAAAGTATTATATGCTGTTTTAATAATAGCCGGGGTGTCAATCTTTATGTTAATTTTATACATATCTGAAAAATCACCCTCTTTCAATCAGTTTGACCAACAATTGCATGCCAAAAGGATACAACCTCCAGATAAGGCGACCGTACATTTGTATTTTGTAGACAAAAAAAATACTTTTTTAATGGCAGAAGAAAGAACACTTTTTCATCCTGATGATCCTGTTAAATTCGGAAGCATCATAATCGACGCTCTTATAAAAGGACCACAAAAAGAGCTTATGCGTACAATTCCAGCCAACACAAAACTCAGGGCGTTTTTTATAACACAGAATGGAACAGCATATGTTGATTTAACCGAAAATGTTACAGCTCAACATCCCGGTGGAAGTAAGTCAGAAATAATAACCATATACTCAATTGCCAATTCATTAATATTAAATATTGATGAAATCAATACTGTAAAAATCCTCATAAATGGACGTGAAGCAGATACCCTAGCAGGTCATATTGATTTAAGTTTTCCCTTTAAAGCAAATATGCTATTGGTGCGATGAATAAAAAGAGTAAAATTAACAAGATACGCAATATCGGCATAATAGCACATATTGATGCCGGTAAAACAACAGTAACCGAGCGTATACTCTACTATACCGGCCGTTCTTATAAAATTGGCGAGGTTCATAACGGTGAAGCTGTAATGGACTGGATGCCGGATGAACAGGAACGCGGCATTACGATTACATCAGCTGTTACCACCTGCCACTGGAAAAGTAATGAGATACATATCATTGATACTCCCGGGCATGTCGATTTTACAATCGAAGTAGAGCGCTCTTTGAGAGTGCTGGATGGTGCTATAGGAATCTTTTGTGCGGTCGGAGGTGTGGAACCCCAGTCAGAAACGGTATGGCATCAAGCTGCCAAATCTCTTGTTCCAAAGATCGCCTTTATCAATAAACTGGATAGAGTGGGCGCCGATTTTTTTTCTACTATTGAAATGATGAAAAAGAGGTTAAATGCAAACCCTCTTATTTTGCAGCTGCCTGTTGGATCTGAAGAAGACTTTACCAGTGTCATAGATCTAATTGATATGAAAGAAATATTTTGGGATTATGATACTCTGGGTGCAACTTACACATACGGGAACATATCCAAAGAATATCTTGAAACTGCGAATGAATATCGTGAAAAACTTATTGAATCAATAGCCGAAGTTAATGACGAAATTATGGAGGCCTATTTGTCTGATACACCTGGGACTTCAATTTCTAAGGAAAAGCTCTTAGATGCAATACGTAAGGCAACTATTGATTTAAGACTTGTCCCTGTATTATGCGGGAGCGCTTTAAAAAATAAGGGAATTCAACCTCTCATTGACGCAATTGTCAGATTCCTTCCAAGCCCTGCCGATATTCCCCCAATTAAGGGAACGCATCCTGACTCCGGTGAAACCATAGAATGTGCAGCCAAAGATACAAACCCGCTCGCCGCACTCATATTCAAGGTATCCATGATGGAAGGTAGAAAACTCTCCTTTGTTAGAATCTATAGCGGAAATTTGAAGGCAGGAGGGAATGTATACAATCCTTCTCGTCATAAAACGGAAAAACTCTCCCGGATATTAAGAATGCATGCCAATAAAAAAGAACGGATTGACAGAGCGGGCGCAGGAGATATTGTAGGAATTGTTGGATTAAAGGATTCTTCAACCGGAGAAACTCTCTGTAATATTGACTATCCTGTTTTACTGGAAAAAATGGAGTTTTATGAGCCTGTCATTTCTATTGCCGTAGAATCTAAAACCCACGCAGATCAGGAAAAGCTTGACCAGGTCCTTGAAAAATTTATGGCTGAGGATCCAACCCTGAAATGTAAACAAGATAAGGATACGGGTCAGACAATTTTATCCGGCATGGGAGAGCTTCACCTCGAGGTGATAATTAGCCGCATGCAGCGTGAATTTAAGACCACCGTCAATGTCGGCAAGCCCCAGGTTGTTTATAGAGAAACCATTGAGCAGGGAGCTGAAGCTTCGGTATCATTTGACAAAGAGATCGCAGGGCAGCGCCATTTTGGAGAAGTCAGCTTAAGCCTAAAGCCCTTGCCCAGGGGTACCGGCAATAGATTCAAATCAGAAATTACGGACAATACAATACCGGAAATCTTTACACCTGCTATAGAAAAAGGGGTAAGGGAATCTTTAGAAAACGGCGCATTGATGGGCTATCCGGTGGTCGACGTAGAGGCTATTCTAACAGGAGGATCATACAAGGAATCACTAGCGTCAGATTTGGCATACACGGTAAGTGCATCCATGGCATGCAAAGAAGCACTTCTAAATGGAAAACCCTTTCTCCTTGATCCGATTATGGACGTGGAAATATATGTACCGGAGTTGTTCACGGGAGATGTAATCGGGGATCTTAATTCACGCAACGGAAAAATCGAATCTATTAAGCCTAAATTGGCGATACAAGTGATAAAGGCTATTGTTCCCCTGGCGCGAATGTTCGGTTACGCAACTTCCTTGCGATCTGCCACACAGGGGAGAGGGACATTTAGTATGCAGTTCTCTCATTTTGACCGGCTTTAACCTCCCCGCTTCTTTTTTCTAATCTTTTTTATCATCTCCTTTATTTTCCGCTCTTTTTCCGAATCCTTGACATTTTTTAAAGCCCTTTCCAGGTGGATCACAGCATTTTTTAATTCCCCCTTTTTTTTGTAATAGATGCCAAGAAGATAGTGAATTTCCGTCTTTCTGCCCTGGCTGTTATAAGCTTTAGCAAGGAAATAATAAGCTTGCGTATAATCAGGATTTTTTCTTATGAGCTCCTCAAATGAAGATGCAGCTTCATTAAATTTTTCAAGTTCCATTTGGGTGCGTCCAAGAAAAAAAAGTCCTCCTAGATCATCCGGTGCAAGGCTCACGGCAGCTTCCAGACTATTTAATGCATCCTGGTATTTGCCGGCAAGAAAATAGATTCTACCCAGGTCTATTAAAATATTAGGATCAAATGCCTTTTTTTCTAATGCATTTTTTAAATAAATAACCGCTTCTTTGTAATTGCCGGTTCTTGCCAAAATCAACCCGTAACCATAATAAAACATAGGATTTACCGGACGATTACTAATCTTTGTCTTAAGCTTTTTTAAAGTTAAACTTTCATCACCATACATTGCAAGAATCTTAGTATGTGCAAGCCGGAAATCATAGGGATTAATCTTTCCAAGTGCAATTGGATTGTTTTCAAGCCATGTACCAATATAGGCAATGCGATCATCTACTGCAGGATGGGTTCGTAAATAAGTGGGAATCTGATTTGAATCGAACCATTGTTTGGTGCGAATTTTTTTAAGAATCGTAAGCAGACCTTCGCCGCCATATCCAGCTTTTGTAAGATATTCCAGCCCTATCTGATCCGCTTGCATCTCTTCCTCGCGACTGTATGCGAGTGCAACAGATTGACCTGCCGCCATAGACCCAATGATTAAAGCGTTTCCTGCCGTTGCCGCCCCTCCCGAACCGAGAAATATACCGGCTGCAATACCGGCCATCGTAGCGATACCGATTTTTTTTGATCTTTCAATTTTTTTAGAAATATGGCGACATACTACATGAGCTATTTCATGGGAAATTATTCCTGCCAGCTCCTCTTCACTTTCCATTGCCTCAAACAACCCGCTGTTAATAAATATATGACCTGCCGGACTTGCAAAAGCATTGAAAGTATCTTCCTTAATAACATAAAAACGATAAGAAAAGGGCTGGGGCGGCATAACAGAGATAATCTTTTTACCTATTCTATTCACATAGTTGACAATAAAGTGATCGTCAATTAGTCTGATATGCTTTAACACTACCTTCATGAACTCATGTGACAGTTCTTCTTCCTGTTTGACTGTGATGGGATAAGCTTCCTTTGAGAAAGGTATCCCAGCTATCAAAATGAAAGCAGCGCATATTATAAGAAATATTTTATTATAATTCATGGATCTCGATTCTTATATTCTTTTCAAAAGCCAAATTTTATGATAATGCTTTTTATTATGGCACAAATTCTATGTATAGCCAATCAAAAAGGCGGCGTAGGAAAAACAACTACGGCAATTAACCTGTCGGCGGCATTGGCCGTTTCCGAAAAAAGGACACTTCTTGTGGATTGTGACCCCCAGGCAAATGCCACTACCGGGATTGGGCTCAATAAAGCTACTATTGACAAGAACTTATATCACGGCATGATAGGGGATGTTGCTGTAAATAACATTATTATGGATAGCGATATAGAAACACTTAAAGTCATTCCTTCTTGCGTGGACCTTATCGGATTTGAAGTGGAGATGATCTCAAATTTTAAACGCGAAAAGATATTAAAAAATCTTCTTGAGGGAATTAAATCCTCATTTGAATATATTATAATAGACTGCCCTCCTTCCTTGAGCCTTTTAACTATAAACGCTATGACGGCAGCCGATTCTCTGTTGATTCCGCTTCAATGCGAATTTTATGCTTTAGAAGGGCTTAGCCAGCTTTTAGAAACCTTCAAACGCATCAAATACGGTCTAAATCCGAATCTTACAATTGCCGGTATACTCCTTACCATGTTTGATAAAAGAACAAATCTATCATACCAGGTTGCTGAAAATACAGAAAATTATTTCAAAGATCTTGTATTCAAGACCGTTGTTCCCAGAAATGTACGCCTTAGCGAAGCGCCAAGTTTTGGAAAGCCTATATTACTTTATGATGCTACTTCTTCAGGGGCAAAAAGTTATTTTGCTCTGGCTAAGGAAATAATGAATAACAAATAATTTTGTAACCGTTCACGGGTTCAGAGGTTCAGAGTTCAGAAATTGTAGGTTCACCTCACAAATCTGAACTGTGCACAATATTGCGGAAGCATTCGATTCGGAAACAAACCCGGAGTTTGTTTGTTTTTTTTGGTATTTAAAACGGTCTTCCACCATAACTGTTCATGATTCAGAGTTCAAAGTTCAACTGTTAAGGTAGTTAAAATCTTTGATTTTGAATCTAATGCAGAATTCATTCGAGCCTTAAAATTAGTCGAGCGATTTTACACTGAGATTAAG
>JAUVVS010000081.1 GCA_030604545.1 Deltaproteobacteria bacterium
AAGTGACACGGAGTGAAGCGTAGCGCTAACCTTTAGCGCTATCCTCAAAATACTCAATGTATTCCTGTGGTTAAAATTTTCGCCTTCCTTGAACTTGAACAAAATTGAGCATTTTTCAAAGGTCTCGTTCCTTTAATTGGTTGGCAATACTTTCTGCTCGGTATCCTAAAAGATAAATTGATCGGCTGGTTACGGATCATGGATTCCAAAAGAACTAAAATTGATGTTAGAGATAATCTCGACCAAATCACTCAAGCGTATCCAATATGCTGTTCTCTATGATTTGGGACATGGAAAACTCATGCAATTGCAGATAATGTTTCAGCGGCTCTTTTAAGGCTTCCAACGGCACCGGTCCGACCAGTTCCGATCCGGCTATGTTGACGCCATAGCGGTGCGCTTCAGATTGTATGGTTTCAAGGACACGTGGGATCGGTGTTTTACGATAGTTTGTAAGGTTCATTGAGACCTGGACCATGCCCTGATCTTCCAAAGAAAGACCGATGGCCCTAACATATCGAAAACCCCCATTTATATGGCGAACGGCTTTAGCGATATTCTGAGCGACAGAAATATCCGTAGTTCGCAGATTGACATTAAGAGCGATAAGCGGAAAGCGAGCTCCGGTAACTGTGGCTCCAGATTTGTGATTGAACTTTGCCGGCCCCTCATCCGGAGTCCACTCTGGGTCCTTGAGCTTTTCCTCAAGCCCTTCATATTGTCCTTTACGGATGCTGGTTAAAAGAGTCCTTTCGATCCGGGTGGCTGCGTCCTCGTAGTAAAAAACCGGCACATCCAGTCCACCAAGGTATTTGCCAAACTGATTAGAAATATTAACAGCTTCCTCAGTTGTGACTCCCCTCACAGGAATAAATGGCACCACATCCACACCGCCCATCCGAGGATGGGAACCATGATGGGCAGACATATCGATTAGATCGATCGCTGTTGCAGCCATGGCTTTAGAGGCGCTGAGTACGGCCTCGGGCTCGCCTAGATAAGTCAAAACAGAGCGATTGTGATCGGAGTCGGAAGAATGATCAATGATGACGGCACCTTTAACAGATCGAATTTCATCAATAACCTGACGGACCAACTCCAGGTCCCTGCCTTCACTGATATTCGGCACACACATTAAGATTTTCATAAAAAGTAACTCCATTCATAACCGTTCAGGGGTTCAAGGTTCAGCGTTCATGGTTTACGATTTTTTCATATTTTTGCTTTTAATCTCAGTTCAAGCTCGCTCGGCTAATTTTAAGGCTCGAATGAATTCTGCATTAGATTCAAAATCAAAGACTTTAACTGCCTTAACAGTTGAACTTTGAACTCTGAACCCTGAACCCGTGAACGGTTACTACATTTTTACATTCAGTCCAATATGATCAGTTTTTCAACTTTCTTGGCGATGTGGTCTGCCTGGGACTTATTTTTGAGGCTTGGTACATTGATTTTTACATTTGCCAGACAGCCCAAAAGGCCAGCTTTGGCTAAATGGCCGGCGCACTCAAGATCTGAAGCCGTATTCGGATTGCTAAGGCCTTCTAATTTTTGCTTCAGATCTAAAACCTGTCGGCATTTCTCAGCATTGATAAGCGGGGTGCGAGTGGCCTTGAGCATGGCTTCATCAATGGCTTGCCGCCTGAGAGTCTGCTGTTCTTCGGTCTCCTTAGGCATTTTGAAGCTGGCCATGACATCGGCAAACGCTTCAGAATCCTTCCGGCCGCCAGTGAACAATTCGGTAGCTAACAGCTCAGCTTCAGAGACTAAAGTCTTATAAAAAGATGCTGCTTCCGACCCCTCCCGACCGATGGACAAACGAGCTACCATGGCCACTAGGGCCGCAGCCATGGCCCCAGCAACTGCCGAGGCGGTGCCGCCTCCAGTAGAATTATCATTTGGATCAAGTACCTTTGAAAAAGCAGCAATATTATCGTTCATTCGGTTTTTCCATAAAAAAGATTGACATTCTTAAAATATATGTTTAGTCATGATTAGACATGTCTAAATATGTTTGTCAAGAAAAAAATTGGAGCGCCAAATGAAAAAAAAGAGTTTTAAAGAGAGGAATACGATAAACGTCAGAAATTTCAATAATTCTGTATTACTACACAATAACGCCAGATCCAAAACCACTGCCTCAAAAAAGCAGTTCGGTGCTCCTTATCAAAACATTAAGAACTATATCACCGCACGGATTGAAGCAGGAGAATGGATGCCTGAGACACGTGTCCCTTCCGAAAACCATATTGCCGGCACTTTTGGTGTTTCTCGCGGTACAGCTCACCGTGCTCTTCGGGAACTGACCTCTGAAGGTTACTTAGTTCGTATCCAGGGCATCGGAACATTTGTTGCCATGCGTAAGCAACATTCAGCTCTCCTGGAGATAAAACCCATTTCCGACAAAATCGCAGAGCGTGGTGAAACGTATAGCGCAAAGGTTCATTTGCTAACCCAGGAGATGGCAACTTCAGAACTGGCCATAGCTTTTGACCGGCCTGTGGGCTCTCTGCTTTTCAGGTCAATTATCATCCACCTGTCGAATGGTCGTCCACTTCAACTGGCCGACAGATACGTCAACCCATCCTTTGCCCCGGGCTATATGGATCAGGATTTTACTGCCATAACACCAAGTCAATACTTGTTTCAGTTGGGCACCCTAACTGAGGCTGAACATATAATTGAAGCGATACTACCTGATAAACAAACCCAAGACTTACTTGAAATAGAGGCAACCGAACCTTGCCTCGTCATTCATCGAAGAACTTGGTCTAACAATTTGGTGGCCTCCAAAGCGAAATTGGTTCACCCTGGATCCCGATTTCAAATGGGCGGCCGTTTCAAACCATCGTTTTCTAATATGGCGCCGGTAGCGTAAAGTCATCAAAGTGAGGTGATATTATGAAAAAAATGTTGTTATATCCTGCTATAGCGTTGTTCTTTTTTAATGCTATTTTTTTTGCTTGTTCAAACAATGGAGGTGAAGAGCCAAAAAAAGGGGTAATTGAAAAAATGACTGACAAAACCGCAAAAGACATCGTGGACAAGATTCGTACCCCCATCGAAAAAGCACGTTCCGCAAAAAAAATGGAAGAAGATAGGTCGCGTAAGATTGGTGAAGCCTTAAAAGAGTAATAATATTATAATGGGGAGTGGAAACAAAGGTTCAATTACCAGAGATATGAAGTACTTATTGATAGCTGACAAACAATTTCTGTTACCGGCTTATAAATAATCCGATAGCAAGCAGCACCGGCGTCAGAATGTTTATAACAACGTTCCTGCCCATATACGGCATAAGTTTTGGTATATCATCTTTGTATTTTGAAACACCTATTACCGTAGGAATTGCAATGACCAGCGCGGCAAGGGCCAGCAAACTTTCCAACGGGAATAAACCTAACAGATAACCAAAGATAATCGTCGCAAATGCACCGGCTAGAAATACACCGTAGACTGTTACACCTGCTTTCTTTCCCATTACAATTATTATATGTCTTCTTCCCACTCCCTTATCTGCTTCCATATCCGGAAACTGGTTTAAAAGTAATAGATCACTTACTAGAAAAAATGGGACAAGGGATGCAACAAATGATGTCCAGGAGTATGAGCCGGAAAGGACAAATGCAGTGCCCATCACCATTAATGGGCCGAAACCCAGCCCAGGGGCAATCAAACATAAAAAAGGGTTTTTGGTAAGCCAGCCTGTATAGGTAACAATAATAAATAGACCAAGTACTCCTAACGGTAATAGCCAGAGCCCTCGTACCCATAAGAAGTATATCCCTATCAAAGCTGTAATAGCAAAGGTGATCAGACCCGTAATCAAAGCAAAATGGGCTTTTTCAGGAGCTTTAGGTAGGGTCCCGCTGCCTCCACTAAATGGAGTCGGCTTAGTGGTAAAGTCTAGTCCGCTTTTAAAGTCGCTGTATTCGTTAAGAGCATTCACGCTTATGTGCGCTGAAACGGCCCCGATAAAGGTTAATATAAGGTAAAAAATGCTGATTTCACTTCCTGACCATGCTGCGATAGCCGCACCCAACCCAACACATGCAGGGTTTAATACGAGAAATGGTAAGCGCATGGGGCCTAAAATAGCCTCACGATATGTATTACTCATCAGAAAAGATCTCCTTTTGTTTGCTAAAAAGATTTGTAACCGTTCACGGGTTCAAAGGTTCAGGGTTCAGAGGTTGACGGATTCATGAGCAGAAAAGGTCAACGAAAGTTATTTTGATACAACATACAGTGCGCAGACTAAAAAGTCTCCCTTCGAGACCTTATCTTTAATAAATCCTTTTTTTCTTTCTCAGTAAGATAGCGCCACTCTCCTTCAGCAAGCTTTCCAAGCTTTATATTCGATATCCGTACCCGCTTAAGCCCGGTAACACGGTTGCCGACCTTTCTGACCATGCGGCGTATCTGCCTGTTTTTGCCTTCTTTCAATATAATACGAAAACGTTTTGAAGAAATTCTTTTTATCATTGCAGGTCTTGTTTTTGTCTCCATCATCGGCAGGCCTTTCTCCATTTTTCGAAGAGAACCATCAGAGATCGGCCTTTCTGATGTAACTTCATATTCCTTTTCATGATCAAATGAAGGATGCGAAATCATGTGGTGAGTTCTGCCGTCATTAGTAAGCAGCAAAAGCCCAGTAGAATCTTTATCCAAACGTCCCACAGGATACACACGATCAGGAATATCCAGAAGATCGAGGACAATCTTATCACCTGCCTGTTTGCAACTTGTTACATATCCTTTTGGTTTGTTTAGAACTATATAGACCCGTTTCCGTTCTGCTTCTATGATTTGGTCTGAAATTTCTATCCGGTCGGTTTCCGGATCAACTTTTGTACCGAGTATGGTAACAACTTGTCCATTTACCTTTACAAGTCCATTTTTTATATATTCTTCCCCCTGCCTTCTTGAACAAATTCCGGCCGATGAAAGGTATTTTTGCAAACGCATCAAAGTCATGATTGTATTTTAGACAGGATTTACAAGATAAACAAGATATTCAAGTTCACATTTTTTAAAGAGGTAATCACTTGAATCAGCATCATATTTTGCTTGATGCATTTTCTATACACTATTAACTTATAACACCCCGACACCGGGACATGTGAAACAAAGAGGCATAGGATAAAAAATCATGTTAATCCTGTAAATCCTGTCAAATTTTAAATTATGATCTATAATCGGCATTGATCTTAACATAGTCGATGGAAAAATCGCAGGTAAATACGGAAGCATGTCCATGACCCATGTTTAAATCGATTGAAATTTCAAACTCCGGTTTTTTAAGAACTTTTGTCATCTCAGTCTCAGTATCCTTCCCACACCCCATACCATTTTTGACCATCAAAACATCATCAAAAAAAACATCAACCTTATCCGGATCAACAGGAACTCCTGCCCGGCCTACCGCCATCATGACCCTTCCCCAATTTGCATCCTCTCCAAAAATAGCTGTCTTAACAAGAGGTGAATTGGCAATGGTATCAGCAATTGTACGTGCATCTGCATCTGATAATGCACCCCTTACTTTTATTTCGACGAATTTAGTAGCCCCTTCTCCATCTTTCACTAACTGCTTAGCAAGACCGATCAGAACATCATCGAGTACACTTTGAAATGTTTCTTTATCGGCAGAACTTTCTATAACTGCTCCAGATAAACCGTTTGCCATGACAAGTACCATATCGTTTGTACTTGTATCGCCATCAATAGTAATTCTGTTTAAAGATCGCTCGGTGGCGGTATTTAGGCTATCTTTCAGAAAATCAGGGGCCATATCAACATCTGTATACACAAAACACAACATCGTCGCCATATCAGGACATATCATTCCGGACCCTTTTGCAACACCAGTAACGGAAAAGGTTTTTCCGTCTAGGTCCTCCTGCCTCGTAATTATTTTTGGCATCGTATCGGTAGTCATAATCGCCATAACGAAATCATTAATGCCCTCAGGCTTGAGTAATCCGGTAAGTTTCGGAACTGCATCCCTTATCTTTTCAATGGGCAACGGTTCACCAATAACACCTGTTGAAGCCACAAGTACCAAGTCTTCAGAAATTTTAAGCTCGGATGCCGCAAACCTTGCCATGGCTTTCGCATCTTGTATCCCTTGATCACCGGTGCAACAGTTGGCATTTCCGCTGTTAACTATAATAGCCTGGCCAATGCCTGATTTTATCCGATCTATGTTAAGAAGCAATGGTGCCGCCTTAACCTTGTTTCTTGTAAATACCCCTGCAACCTTTGCGGAAACCTCCGAATAAATCAGTCCAAGATCCTTTTCACCATTTTTCTTAAGACCCGATGCAATCCCGGCAGCCTTAAATCCTTTACACGTATTTTTTGCCATCTTTTCATTTCCTCTTTATATTTCAAAATGTTATGAAGTGCAATATTGACGGTTTCGTAAAAAGTAAAAAATGTTCTTTTACGAACGTTTTAAGTTTGATGTTTTAAGTTTTAAGTATCTGTAAATAATTGTAATACCATAACTTCAAACCTAACACTTAAAACCTAAAACGTGATGAATTCGACTTTTTACGAGTTTATCAATTTTACAGAATAAGAATATATTGTCAATTAGCATAATCAAACCTACTGGAAATTTTTATAGCCTATTGAGTTTATAGTAATAATACAGGCTTGAGTTTTGGTCTTGTATATGGAATAATTATATTTTTATTTAGCGAAAAACACAAAAATATAACTCGAAATTCCTAGCAATCCCGCTGCAAATCAATATAATAATGAGAAAAAACTTTAAACTCATCATAGAATACGACGGAAGTTCTTATCACGGCTGGCAGAGGCAAAAAAATAGAAAAACAATTCAAGGGGAAATCGAAAAAGCAATAATGACCATTACGGGAAAAAAAATTGCTTTGACCGGCTCCGGCAGGACTGATGCCGGTGTACATGCATTTGGACAGGTAGCAAACTTCTATTGCGACACGGAGATTAGTCCTGAAGTTTTTCAGAGAGGACTTAACGGTCTTATGCCTAAAGATATTATAATAAAGGAATGTAACACGGTTGATGAAAAATTTCATGCCCGGTATGATGCAAAAACCAAAACTTACCGGTACAGAATTTTAAATCGCACAACACCGGCAGCCATCTGTCGACAATATGCATGGTTCATAAAAAAAAAACTCGACCTTGATGCCATGCAGTCTGCAATCCTCCATATAATCGGCACAAATGACTTTAAGGCATTTGAAGGCGCAGGCAGCCCCAGGTCCAGCACTAAAAGACGTGTAATAAATGCAGGTCTTCAACAAAAGGAAAAAGAATATCTGATTTTTGAGATTGAAGCGGATGGGTTTTTAAGGTTTATGGTACGAAATATTGTAGGAACACTCCTGGACGTGGGATTATGTAAAATCACACCGGATGATTTTAAGAAAATACTCCTTTCAAAGGATCGGAACCTTGCGGGAGCAACTGCACCTCCGCATGGGTTATTTTTAATGAATGTGAAATACTGATGAATTCATAAAAACAGACATCGTCAAATAGTTGAGTGGTTAAGTGGTTGAGTAGGAAAAGAATTATAATTAAACCAATATGTTAATATTTGCAAACTGTTGTATGTCCAATTTTTTTTGCAAAACGGCTATTATTCTTATTATTACAATTACTTAACTACTCAACTACTCGACGACTTAACGAGATCTGAAATTCCAAACAATTGGCTTTTGATCTTATTTGAGATTTGGATACCTGTCGAGAGCCTCTAGGTCGAACGATTGTAATTTGGAATTTATTTGTATTTTGGTGCTTGTAATTTGGAATTTTTCTACGAGCCGGAAGCCTTACGGGCTGGAGGCCGGAGGCCC
>JAUVVS010000164.1 GCA_030604545.1 Deltaproteobacteria bacterium
GAAAATTTTAACCACAGGAATACATTGAGTATTTTGAGGATAGCGCTAAAGGTTAGCGCTACGCTTCACTCCGTGTCACTTCGTGCAAAATGTTGAGCCTGACCCCAGAGAAATAGGCTCCGCATTTTACGGGGCAGGCACAGAAATTGGGCAAAAGGGGGCGTTTTGCAAAGGTCTCGGAACAACTAAAGGGAGAAAACCGAACATGAACCTATTCGAAGAAACCGACAGGCCGACCATTTCGTTTCTGAACCAGGAAAAAAAAGAACGGATTTATCAGACCTCCCTTGACGTACTGGAAGAAGTGGGAATGATCGTCTATCACGATGATGCCCGAAGAATTTTAAAGGCAGCGGGTTGCACCATAGACGATGAGGGATTAACAAAAATCCCGGCCGCCTTAGTAGGAGAAGCTTTGAAAAGCGCTCCCAATAACATTTCCATCTATGATCGGGAGGGCCAACCATCTATGGATCTGGGGGGCTATCGCACCTACTTTGGTACCGGATCTGATCTGCTATATACCCTGGATAGCAAAACCATGCATCGCCAAAAATGCGCCCTGAAAAATGTCAGGCGAGCGGCCCTGCTGTGTGATGCATTGCCCAATATCGATTTTATCATGTCCTATGCTCATCCCCGAGAGGTTTCAGCGGAGCGAGCTTATTTGCTGTCTTTTCAGGCAATGTCAGCCAACTCCTGTAAACCCATCGTTGCCACGGCTGAAAGTGCCGAAGATTTGGGCAAGATGTGGGAAATCGCTGTCATTTTCAGAGGAAGTGAAGAAGAGGCCGGGGAAAAACCCTATTTTGCTCTCTACATTGAACCGGCCAGCCCTCTGAAGCATCCCTTTGAAAGCATGGAAAAGTTATTGTTCTGTGTTGAAAAAGGCATTCCGGCTATTTATTCAGCTGCACCTAATGCGGGAGCCTCGGCCCCCATGACAATCGCCGGCCAGGTAGCACAGGGGCTATCTGAGTGTCTTTTTGGGCTTGTACTAACCCAGCTCAAAAAGGAGGGTGCACCGTTCATTATGGGAATGGGTCCGGCGATTCTGGACATGATCACGAGCCAGTGCCTTTACAATGCTCCGGAATACTATTTGGGTTATATGGCGATAATCGAGATGAGTCACTACTTCAATCTCCCCAGCTGGGGATATGCCGGTACCAGCGACTCTTTGATTCCCGACGGCCAAGCAGCCATGGAGGGCGGTTATCAAACTCTGCTGGCAGCTTTAGCAGGCGCTAACCTGAACCACGACGTGGGTTATCTAGATTATGGTCTAACCGGATGCCTGGAGGAGATCTTGATTCAAGAAGAGATAATAAGTCTGGTGCGGCGGCACATGCAAGGCGTTCCGGTTAATGACGATACCTTAGCAAGGGATGTGATCAAGGAAGTAGGTCCCATGGGAGATTTTCTCGCTCATCCCCATACTTTAAAGCATGTGCGTTCAACTCAGTGGCGCCCAACGCTGCTGAATCGTCTGGGATATGAACAGTGGGCTGAAGCGGGCCATAAATCACTTCTGGATCGAGCCCGCGAACGGGTAGAAGATATTTTGACAAACCATCGGCCGTCACCCATCCCGGAGGAAAAACAGCACGCGATACAGAAGCTGGTGGATAATTTTAAAATATGATGCCCCTGACATAAAGCGCGATAATACAAGCCTTACAAATCATCATCCGTCATCATCGTTGTCGAACGGGAGCCCGAGTCCCTTTAAGGTGGCTGTTAACGGCACACCGGTTTCATCCCATCCCATAATCCGGTAAAAATCTTGGATCATGGGAGCGATATCGGCTTTGGTCCCTTTGGACGGCCCTTCAGCGATGCGCTCCCCAATAAATTTCTCCGGCAGGGTATCCAGAGCCGCAGAGGCTCCACACCTTAGGTTAAACAACTTTTCCATGTTAATGATACGCTCACCGATTCGGAACAGATCGAGGGGCGACAGCGAAAATCCAGTCAAGGCCTCGACCAGGGCAGCTTCCTGGGAAAGGTCAAAATGGGTCGCGATGGAAAGAGCCGGTACCTTGCAGATACCCAGAGAATCGATCACTGCACTCACAATCATACAGTGCCGGACCAGAGCGCCTTTTCCTTGGGTAGCCGTGTATTCGACGGCCTTGCGGGTGCCGAATTCCTTCCGGGCCTGCTCAGGTGTGTAGCGGAATTCCGGTATCGGATACACGCTGGTAAAGTCGCCGCCCCTTAGGGATACGGCATAGGAAAGGGCGGTGCCCATCATCCCCCGCGGATCACCGCCGTACATTTCCACACCCTTGACATGATAGGCGTACTTTTCGGCTCCACGTCCGATAGCCTCGGCCGCCCTGCACACCCCCTCAGCCAGAAGATCACCGAAGCCCCGTCTAAGGGCGATTCGGCGCATCAACACTTCCATGGCGTCGGCATTTCCCCAGGTTAGCTCAAGACCTTCGGTTTCCTTTGCCGTAATAATGCCTCGGGCAAAGAGATCTATGGCAAAGGCCATCACCGATCCGGTGGAGATGGTGTCCAGCCCCAAGATATTGCAGAGATTGGAGAGGTAGAGCAGCGCCTCCGGATCGGTCAAACCGCACAAGGCCCCCATATTTATGACGGTTTCGTACTCCGGCCGTCCGCCCTTGAACCCCTTGTATTTACCCTCCTTGATCTCGATTTCCGCTTTGCAGTGGACCGGGCAACGATGGCAGCTTGTCTTACGGGTAACGTAAGATTTAAGGTGGCTGCCGTCGATGCGGACGGCATCTTCAACCTGCATGGTGCGATAGTTACGGAACCCCAATAGCCCCATCTCGTTCAATTCGAGGATGTCACCGGAACTGCCGAGATCAGAGAAATCCCTATATCGGGAGACACTGTTTTTAATGCTTTGAATATACTCCTTCACCAGGGCCGCTGTTTTTGGCGATGGCTTTTCCCGCTGCTTGGTGCCTTGGACACAGACGGCCTTGAGGTTTTTGGCGCCCATGACGGCACCCATACCGGTGTGTCCGGCGGCATGATCCATCCCTGCCATGATGCAGGCATAGCGGACCCTGTTTTCTCCGGCCGGACCAATGGTCATGACCTCCGTCTTGTCATTCCCAACATCCGATTTCAGGCGCGATTCGGTTTCACGGGTATCGAGTCCCCAAAGGGACGTAGCGTCCGCGAGTCTGGCGCCGGCTTCGGAGAGATGGAGATAGACCGGTGTTTTGGCCCTGCCGCGGATGACAATGGAGCGGATGTTGAGGGAGCGCAGCCTGACGCCCAAAAACCCGCCCACGTTGGAGCTGCCAATAAGGCCGGACAGCGGGGAGCGGGCATTCACATGAATCCTGGAAGAAGAGGGGGCAGCTGTTCCGGTTAAAAGACCCGTGCTTAATACCAATATGTTGTCCGGCCCCAAGGGATCGGTATTCTTTCCAATACCCTTGTATAACAGATGGGTGTTCAGACCGAAACCGCCCAGGTATTTTTGCACAAGATCTTCGCTGAAATCGGTTTCTTCAATGGTTTTTCCGGTCAGGTCAACGTCGAGTATCTTACCCAGGGGTTTCAAGGTCTTCTTCCTGTCTTCGCCTTTCATTACTTCATCCTCAGTTCCACAATTTGTTCATACTAGAAAATCTCCTTCCGTGTTCCATTGTCAGATGTTTTGAACTTCACCCTTTAAATACCTTTTTCTCTTTTCTTCCGGAAATTTTTCTATTGCATACCTTAACATGGTGCGAGGCATTTCGTTGTAATATTTTCTCAGAAATCCTTCTTCTGCTTCAATGTCTCGTTTTCCAATTTCTCTAAGCATCCAACCTACCGCCTTGTGGATTAGATCTTCCTCATCATGCAGTAAAATCTCTGAAATCCTTAATGAATCAACAAATTCATTATTTTTTATAAAATGAAAGGTAGATATAATCGAAATTCTCCGTTCCCATAGAATTTCGGAATTAGCTAAATTGTATATTGGTTGTTTCTTAATTCGTCGCAGATAAGCACCAACGATATGTTCAGCAGAACAGTCGACAAGATCCCAATTGTTAATAAACTTTGTGTTATCAAGATACAGATTATACACGATTTTTTTATCTTTCCTCTTTGCCTTTTTGAAAATATCTATAAGAATAAAAAGAGATAACAATCGTTCTTCATGAAACTCTGATTTAAGCAATTGAGAGGTTTCATCAATTGATAATCCTCTATATTTTTTTACTAATTTTCTCAGAACTGGAACTCTAATACCTAAAAATCTATCTCCTTCGCCATATTGCCCCCTTCCGGTTTTAAAGAATTTTTCAGAATGTTCCGCTATTTCTTTATTTCCCAGCCGTCTCAGTTCATCTCGAATATTTAGTGCTTGATCATTATTCATTTTCATTACTTTCATTAACGCTCCGCTTCACGCACGGCGGGATTTCAAAGCACCGAGCATTCCGAAAAGAAAAAACTCTGAAAATTCTAACTTTTAAATCCTTGATGAATGGCAGATATACCAAGAAATAATTTCTGATAATGAATTTCATTAAATCCAGCAATTCGCATGATGTCTACTAACTCTTCAGCAAAATAGAATTTCGGTATTGTTTTAGATAAATAAGTGTAACTAGCCTTAGAGCCTGAAACAAAACTTCCAATCGGCTTTACAAATAACTTTGCATAAAAATGAAAAAGCTTCCTTATTAACGATAATGAGGGCTGACTTGTCTCTAAATTTATAAAAGAACCACCTTGTTTTAAAATCCGATAAAATTCACTAAAACTTTGAATTAGAATGTCACGATTTAAATTTATGTTTCGTGTAGCAAAAGATATTGTTATTAGGTCAAATATATTATCATCAAAAGGTAATTTCTTAATATCAGATAAAACAAATTTTATATGTTTTCCTTCTGGTTTTAGAAATGCTTTAGATAGCATTGGTAACGAAAAATCGGCTGCAAATATTTGTGTATCATCTTTTGCTAATTGACTAAGATAGGCAACCATTTCACCAGTTCCACAACACACATCAATCCAACGTTTACCACCCAATTCGGATGCAATTTTTGCGGTTTTTTTGCGCCACGCAATATCTAAACCAAAAGTTAAGAGATGATTAACTAACTCATAAGTATTTGGAACTTCAGAAAATAATTTTTGAATTCCTTTATTCATTTCTCTATCTTTTTGTGCCTAACCTATATTTTTCCCCCACTAAATCACGCCTTCGGGTTTAGCCCGGATATTTCACGCCACTGATGGGTTCATTTACAAGGCACTCAGGAATGCAGCTGTAGTATACTACCGCAAGTTCCTGATAACGCAGTAAATGGACCCATCAGGGAGCGCCCGAAGGGTGATAATTTTTCAGAAAAAAGAGATTGTTTTTTTGTTACAAACTGTACGCGGACGCAATGGCTCCAACCATCATTTAACTACTTGTTATTTAATTGTATTCGCATGATCCTGGAAAATTATCATGAAATATTCGGGATGAACTGAGACGGCTGGGAAATAAAGAAATAGCGGAACATTTTCAAAAATTTTTTAAAACTGGAAGGGGACAATATGGCGAAGGAGATAAATTTTTAGGTATTAGAGTTCCGGTTCTGAGAAA
>JAUVVS010000095.1 GCA_030604545.1 Deltaproteobacteria bacterium
ATTTAAGACAAAAGTTGAGTTTGTTGACGTGGGCTGCCCGGCTAATATTTTGACTATTCGTTATATTATTGATGAGTCAAAGTTTTATTTAAGTCACGACAAGATAGATTATGAGACTTTTAGAAAATATTCTAATAAAAATGCTAAGAAGTACGAGAAGGATCTTGATGAGATCTCAGAAGGTAAACGTAGATAAATATTGTAATGACAGTATCAATGGCCAAGGTAATCACCCACTTTTGCCATAAGAGGGTGTCTTTCCGGTGAGACTATGTAGGAAATCTGGTGGAATCTGGTGACACCTTACCTATTTCTGTTCGATAGAAATAAGTATGGCATCCCTGTAAAGTATCTGTAAAGTAGAATATATTAAGAATGATATTAGAGAATTATTCAGTTTTGTACTGCTCAGTGTTATTACAATTTAAAGAATAGGTAATTAGGAAGATAAATGCTCCAGTGTACTTTTCGACATCTTGACGGAATAGGTATAAAAAGAGAGCTCAATCTATGGCAATCAGGAATTATCTCTTGGGATGATTTGGAATCGTCACAAAACAAACAGCTTCTTCTTTTTGAATCTGCTCTGGGGAAATCCTTTCTTTACTATTCAAAAAAAGCATTAGAACAAGAAGATTCAGAATATTTTGCAGAAAGATTACCGAAACGAGAGTACTATAGAATTGCTCTAACATTTCCTAAAGAAGTATTATTTTTAGACATTGAGACAACTGGCTTGAGTCGGTATTACGATACAATAACTATAGTGGGTTGGAGTGTAGATAATAACTATAGTGTCTTAATAAAAGGAAATGACGATAGGGAATTCCGAAAGGCAATGCTTGATGCAAAAGCAATCGTTACCTTTAATGGTTCCCTTTTCGACGTTCCTTTCCTTATGCAAGAATTCCCGGATCTGAATATTCCTAAATGTCATATTGATTTGCGGTTTTTGGCAAAGAGTGTCGATTTATCGGGTGGACAAAAGAAAATAGAAAAAATGCTTGGACTCAAAAGACCCAAAAATATAAGCGAACTACAAGGCGAAGCCGCGCCATTGCTATGGTACAGGTATCGCTGGGGTGATACAAAAGCCCTTAAACAGCTAATTTCTTATAACCATGCAGACGTAGAAGGAATGAAAACAATATTTGATCAAGTTATAGAACGCCTTCTAATAAAAAGAAAAGTGCCTTTATCTGCACGTTCAGTTCAACACTTTGCAAAAAACAAAAGTAAGATAAAATGGGCTACTTCAAAATCGTCTTATCACAAAGGAATAGCAATACGTCCCTATAGCGGAAAAGCTGGGCCAATTATTACCTTACAAGACTTAGGTCTTTCAGAAACCTGGTCTCATCTTCAAGTTGTCGGTATCGACTTAACGGGAAATGAAATTCGGCCTTCCGGATGGTGCCACTTAAACTATAATCATGCCATCACGAAACGTCTTGGTTCTGATGACGAAATAGTAGATGAAACACTCAGAACCCAACCAAACTTGGTATCCATTGATTCACCACTCAGTCTTCCTCAAGGAAGAACCTCAGTAAGTGATGACGATCCGAATCGCGACAAGTATGGTATAATGAGAATTTGTGAAAGGATTCTCAAGAAAAGAGGAGTGAATGTCTATCCAAGTCTGATACCAAGTATGCAGGCCTTAACCGCTCGTGGTATCAAACTCGCAAATCGGTTCAGGAGCATGGGAATCCCCGTTATCGAAAGCTATCCTGGTGCCGCGCAGGATATAATGAATATACCACGAAAGAGAGCAAGTCTCGATTTGCTCTCAAAGGGCCTCGAACAGTTTGGCATTGAAGGTGATTTCACTAAATTGACCATAAGCCACGATGAGTTGGATGCAATTACTTCTGCTGTTGTCGGCCTTTTTTTCTGGAGCGGCAAATTTGAATTTCTGGGGAATGATGACGAGGAATATCTTATAATACCAGAGCTGAAAAACCAATCCAATGGTTGGACAAAGCGAAAGGTCATCGGACTAAGCGGACCCATTGCAGCGGGCAAAACAACGGCTGGAACTTTCTTAAAATCAAAAGGGTTTTCTTACGCAAGATATAGTACTGTGTTGGCAAATATGTTACTTGAAGACGGTATAAATCCTTCTCGCCAAGAGCTTCAAAAAATAGGAATGAAGGTAAACAGAGAGAAAGGCCAAAGATGGCTTTACCGAGAACTTATAAAAACTCTAACCAAAAACAGCGATATTGTTATTGATGGTTTGCGCTTTGCTGAAGATCACGCATTTTTAATAGAAAAATTTGGTCCTACTTTTTATCACATACATGTTACGGCACCAAACAATGAGTGTCTCAAACGCTACATCGCAAATGGGGGTAACGAAGATGAATTCGCTGAAGCAATCATTCATCCGGTGGAGGCAAATGTTAAAAAGCTTTCGTTTCTATCTCACAGTATAATAAATAACACGAATAGAATTGAAAATTTTAGAACGGAAACAAACAAAGCTGCATCTCAAATCAATCGAAAAGGATGATTCTTTCAAATGCCTGTAAGTGTAATTGTAGGAGGTCAATTTGGCGGTGAGGGCAAAGGGAAAGTAGCCCATTTCTTTGCCAAGGGAATGAATGCGAAGATAGTGGTTCGTGTCGGTGGGACAAACTCAGGTCATACTGTGATTGATTCTTCTGGAACCCCGATTGTTTTCCGGCAACTCCCAACAGCTGCAATTCTACCTGATGTTATATGCGTAATAGGTGCTGGAAGCTATGTGAGCCCTGACATCCTACTCGAAGAAGTTTCACGTATAAACTTATCAAAGGAGCGGCTTTTCATAGATCCGAACGCAACGATCATAACTGATGACGACAAAAACAAAGAAGAAGCAAGTTTTCTCAAGGAAACCATCGGCTCAACACAGAGTGGCACCGGCGCAGCGTTATTAAAACGCATCAGCCGCGTATCATCAGATTGCTTGGCAAGAAATGACGATCGATTGAAATCATTTATAAAACCGACAGCGTCATTCTTACGCGACCATATATCTAAAGGTACAAGAATCATAATAGAGGGTACTCAGGGATTTGGTCTTTCTCTGTTGCATTCTGACTGCTACCCGTACGTAACAAGCAGAGACACTTCTGCCGCATCCTTTGTCTCTGAAGCGGGGCTCAGCCCATTAGATGTTGACGATGTTGTGCTTGTATTGCGGGCATTTCCCATACGTGTGGGAGGGAATTCGGGTCCTCTTACAAGTGAAATTGATTGGGATACTGTAACAATAGAGTCAAACTATAAAAAACCCATTCTCGAACTTACTTCTGTCACTAAAACAGTAAGGAGGGTTGCACGCTTTGATCCGGTGATCGTCCGCAAGTCAATTATGGTAAACAGACCTACCAGAATCGTCATGAATCATTTAGATTATATAGATTCTAAATGTTTAGATTCGATTAGCACGCCCGATAAGGCTGTGAAATTTATCAATCAAGTCGAATCGCTGATAAAACAAAAAATTGATTATCTTGGATTTGGGCCTGCATCGATGGTTCGGCATAAATCATCGGACAGAAAAGGAAGAAAAAAATGATCGATCAGAAAGATGATGAGAAAAGTACCCAATTTGCCAAAACTGAAGAGGATGCAATTGCAAGATTTGGAAAGTACAAAAAAAGTGACCCATTTCCTCAAATTGCACCAGCACTTCTTAATTCTGCTGATATATCGGACTATATTGCCAAAACAGGGATGATTTATCCTTATTACCCTGATAAACTGAAATCGGCATCCTACGAGGTGAATTTATTAGGACAAATAACAGAATGGGACGATAAAGGCAAAAAAATAGAGCACACTCTCAAAAAGGGTGATGCTTTTACACTCAAAAAAAATTCCATAGCCTTCTTAACACCAGAATCAACATTTCGATTGCCGGCGTACATTGCCATTCGTTTTAATCTTAAAATAACATTTGTTCAGAGAGGTCTATTATTAGGAACGGGACCGCTTGTAGATCCTGGATTTGAGGGTAAACTTTCTATTCCATTACATAATTTAACTGCAAATGATTATACCTTTGAAGGTGGTGAAGGTCTAATATGGGTAGAGTTCACTAAAATAAGTCACTATAAAGATTGGGTGGGCAAAGACGAGGACGCATCACGTTTTGGCAGATATATAGATTTCCCCAATGAAAAAAAGTACTTAGAGCAAGAAGATTATTTAAAAAAAGCACGAAAGGGCCAGGGAACAAATACTATTCGAAGCTCAATCCCAGAAGCTGTAGAGACAGCGGTAACTGCAGCAAAAAAAATGCGCAATTGGAATATTGGCCTTGTCGTTGCTGCAGTTATAGGAATTGTAACTTGGATTGCAATGATGTTTTATGGAAATTGTCAGGTAATGCAACTTGTTAAAGACTCGACAAATTTTGTTCAGCAGACAAAAAAAGATTTTATAATAGAAAAGAACCTAAAAACAAAAGAGATTGCAGACTTAAAAAAAGAAATTATATCTCTAAAAAATACGTTGAATGAAATAAAAAAACCATCCCTGAAACATCTAATTCAAAAAAAATCACCACCCCCAAAAAATAAATGATACTCCAAAGAAAAAATAAAAAGCGTGACTCACGAATAGAGGTATGTGGTGGAATAGCTTCTGGAAAAACCACTTTTGCAACTTTGCTGAAGGGGGCTGGGATAATGACGATTTACGAAAATTTCAAAAAAAATCCCTTCTGGCATGCCTTCTATCAAAATCCCGGGGACTACATTTTCGAAACCGAAATCACTTTTTTGCTTCAGCACTACCATCAAATCCGAAAAGCACAGTTAAATAAAAAAAGTGTTATGTGTTGCGATTTCTCACTTTCCTTAGATATTGCATATGCCAAAATGGGACTTAAGGGATCCAAGCTAAAAGCTTTTTTATCTGTTTACAATGAAGTTATCAAAGAGATACAGCCACCCTGGTTATTAATTTATTTAAAATGCGAAGCAGAGGCTGAATTGGAGCGGATTCGTAATAGAGGTAGATCGGAAGAGAATTTGATCAGTCATGAGTTTTTGGACAGCCTTAATCAGGCTATAGAAAAACAGGTTGAATATGTCGCAAAGAGTACAAAAGTTATTACCATCGATAGTGCTAAGAAAAATTTTGTTGATAATGAATCCGTAAAAAAGGAAATGATAAATATCGTTACCGAAGTGTTGAGCTAAAGATTAAAACAACTATCCAGCAATCTTTATATTATTATCATTTTAAAAGTCAATCCAAGATCAATACAAAGGAAAGATCACAGATCATCAACTAATAATCTAGAAAATCAAGTTGAGCAAAACATCTGGTAAAGAGTGAGGAGAATTTCCACGAGAATCAGAATGACTATATACTACCATGTGTGACTCTTCATTCCGGCCCATAAATTGCGGACAGGAAATCAATATCATAACCCCATAATCAATTCTTAAAATGCAGTTATCTGCTTAACATCATCACTCCGAAATCACTGAACATTTTATCAAACAGCTTGCCATGTACGTAACAAAAGATTATTGACTGGTAACTGGTGGTCATTATCTATCTGCTTTTTTCTCGATGAAAATCCATTGACATTCTTTTGATTGTATGATTATTGAAAAAAGGTATTTGTCAGGTGCCCTCACGTATGGGGAGGGTGAAAAGGGAAGGTGGTGAAAGACCACCGCATTGTGGCCGATGCTGTAATCCCTGCGTAATCTTGCCGTAAAGTTCTGGCTTGCCACAAAGTGACAGGCCGGATGAAAAGTCACTGGCTCTTAACAGGTGCCGGGAAGGCGAACGGCGAGGGGAAAGCCAGAAGACCTGCCTGACTGACATACAGGATTGGTGACGCCATAAGCCGCCTGGAACACTGATGTAGTGAAGTGTTCCAAGCGGCTTTTTTTTATGGGAAAGCGGACAGGATTTTCACCCCCTCCTTGGTCCTCCCCCTCAAGGGGGAGGAGACTGTTTTAGATGTTTCTCCTTTAGACTGGGTGATTCACAGAGGTGTGTATGAAAAAGGTATTGCTCAATGAAGATCGCAGACTTGAAGTAGTTGAAGCCAGCCCGCCTGTAACCCCTCCCGGGGGTGTTCTCGTCTCAATGAAGGCAGCAGCTATCTGCCGGACAGACCTGAAAATGGTTCAGTCCGGGCAGAAGGATCTATCCCTTCCCAGGATACTGGGGCACGAAGGGGTTGGAGAGATAACAGGAAGTCATAATCCGTCATTTAAGATCGGTACCATGGTAGCCATATATCCCGGTATCTTTTGCGGAAAATGTGAGCAATGCAGGATGGGAGTTACGGCTAAATGTGAGAAAATCAAGATATTCGGTTTTAACAAAGATGGGTTTTTCCGTTCCATTATCCCATTTCCTGAGGAACAACTAAGCTCTCTTGTACCTTTTCCGCAGGGTGTCGATCCTGAACGGGCAGTACTTGCAGAACCTCTGTCATGTTGCCTGAGTGCCGTCGATAAGTTCAGGTATGTGAAAAAAGAGAGAGCATTGATTATAGGTGCCGGCGCTGTCGGAAGTATATTTGCCGCACTCTTAAAGATGGAGGGGTGGAAGGAAATAATCCTGGCGGATAAAAATCGGGAGAGGCTTTCAAGGGAATTACCTGAAGGGGTTGAAGTTATCGATACCTCTAAATCCTCTCTTCTTGAGAGTTTAAAAGATAAAGGAGTGGATTTGATTATTCCCGCTTGTCCTGATGGTCTTAACTGGCCCTTCTGGGAAATAATGAACCCGGGGGGCTGTGTCTCATTCTTTTCCGGAAACCGTAAAGGGAATGAGTTGCTGCCGATCGACATGAATGCCGTACATTACAAAGAACTTACGCTCGCCGGTTCCTATGGCTGTAATATTGGAGATTTTCGCTCTGCCCTGAATATTCTGGTGGAGGGAAAGATTGATATTACCTTTTTTCAATTTTACAGGATACCTGTTGAGGGGATTCCGGATGGAATGGGGGTTTTAAGCAGGCAGGAAATTAAGAAAGTCATTATAAATCGATTTTGACAGCATCAAAGGGAGGAAAGTTTGATGAAAGAACAATCATTGAGGTCATTCGGTCAGGCAATAAACTCATTGATGGCAGGGAACAACCTCGCCCAGAAAACGGCAAAGGAGATGTTTTGTGAAATTCTGTCCGGGAATCAACCTGAAACACATCAGGGGGCTTTTCTGGCCGCTCTCAGGATGAAAGGGGAGACGGCGGAGGAAATAGCGGGCTGTTTTGAGGCCATCTATGATCTGGATACAATTAAAGGTAGTATTAACGGCCTCCAGGTCGTTGAAAA
>JAUVVS010000059.1 GCA_030604545.1 Deltaproteobacteria bacterium
CGGAACACCCGCCAATCGGCCGATGGGTCTTCCCACCACGGCAGAGCGAAAGCTGTGAATGTGCAAAATGTCGGGCTTGAAACCCCTCAAAAAATGAAAGAGACGAAAAAGCGCTATAACATCGAATGGGTGGCGCATGCCCAAAATGTGTACCTCAGGACCTCCCATTCCTTCCAACCTTTCTGCGAAAGGGGCTAAATTTCTGAGACAGACTATCCTGATATCGTATTCACGCTTCGGCAAGTGCTTCTCCAGCCACAGCATAATCCTTTCGGCGCCACGATCAACAAAGACGGAAGAAAGCAGGATCACACGGATATTTCTATTATCTGTGTTACGCTTTATTTTGATAATATCCACATTGAGTATAAAATTGCCTTTTTATATTTTTTTAAACTAGTTTTTTTCTTAAAACAAATTGCAAATCCTTCAAAAATGCAGATAATGGAAGCTTAAACCATCTGCAAATAGTCATATAAATGATATAATAAGGCAGACCAAAGCATCTCTTAAGAAATTTTTCAGGCAAGAACTCACTTTTAAAAATTCTCATGTAATCATCTGTATTCACCAATTCCATATTTGGGAAATATTTTTTTATGGCAAAATATGTTGAACCCCTTACCCCTCTATCTAGCAGTTCATCCCATGAGACTGTCTGATTCTTTATTTTTTTTGAAAAATTCCGTATATACCAATGTGCTATTTTATCTGGCATATAGGGAACAAGAAATAAATTGGATGTATGAAAATCAAATGGATATAAGCGATTAGGAGTACCTTGGATTTCTAATCGTCCCCCACGATTGAGTACTCGATTCATCTCATTAAATATTTGGGGGCGTTCTATTGGATGTATATGTTCAATCACTGCGGGAACAACTATCAGATCAAAATATTCTGATTGGAATGGCAATTTAGAAGTATCCTTTAAATAAATAGGTTTAATTCTTCTATCCAGGTGTTTTTCTTTTAACAGTATATTTGACAATTCAATTTTATTTAGGTCAGTATCAACCCCGTATATAATGCAATTCGTATTATTTTTAGCCAGAGAGATAGAAGCCCCACAGGTCCCACAACCAAAATCAAGTATATTACCATCTGGAATCCCCTCTGATCTATTGAGTAAATCCAACATGATTTTTACTGGAAGACTTTCATCGGTTACTCGGTACATTTCATTAACCATCCATTTAGCTTTCTTATATCTTGCTAACTGCCGTAAATAATTAGACGAAAGCTCTGTTTTATATTCTGTGCTATTTTTTATGTACTTTTGGCTACCCCAGTGAGGGCAATTAATTTTCACCAATCGATAGCTTCCTTTATCAATGATTTCAACTTCCTCAAATTTCATGTTTTCACCTTACAGTGGACACCTCTCCATTACCATGATACCCATTTGGATGCGCCTCATGCCACTTCCACGCGCTTTCTACTATTCGCTCAAGATTATAAGAGGGTTTCCAGCCTAATTCTTTCTCAGCCAGTTTATGACTCGCGACCAGAACCGCGGGATCACCCGCCCTTCTGCCCACGTATTCAAACGGAACTTTTAATTCACTTATGTCCTGCACCGCATTGATTACATCATCAACCGTGTATCCCACTCCGCATCCAAGATTATACGCGGCAAAAGGGTGTTTATCAAGATTGTCAATCGCGCGAATATGGGCGCTGGCAATATCGATGACATGCACATAGTCACGAACGCAAGTGCCGTCCTTTGTGTCATAATCATGGCCGTACACTTCAAGCTTCTCCCGCTTTCCCGTCGCAGCCTGAATCGCCAGCGGAATCAGGTGGCTTTCATGCTTGTGAGCCTCGCCCAATTTCTCCGAGGCGCCGGATGCATTGAAGTACCGAAATGAATTCACCTGAAGGCCATACGCCTTGTGATACCAGTAAAGAATCTTCTCAAAGGCCAATTTGGTTTCTCCATAGGGATTGATAGGCAATTGAGGATGATCCTCGTCAATGGGTGTATGTTGAGGTTCGCCGAATGTTGAAGCGCTGGAGGAAAATATCATCTTCTTACAATCATGTTCCATCATCGCATCCAGGAGATTGATCCCGTTGATTACGTTATTCTGATAAAAACCTGCCGGATCAGCCATAGACAAGGGCACACTTGCATGTGCGGCGAAGTGAACAACTACATCTACAGAATATTGTGTGAATATTTTATTCAGAACCTTCCAGTCTCCAAAATCACCTTCAACAAAAACCGCTTCCGGTAACACCGCCCCACGATTTCCCTCTATCAGATTGTCGATCACCACAACTTCGTTGCCTTGCGCCAATAACCGCTCCACACAAACAGAACCTATATAGCCAGCACCACCTGTAACAAGTATCATTTACCTTACCTCTTCGAAAAGCCTGATATATTGGTCAGCGATCTTATCAGCATCGTGCTCTCTCTTAACATATTCATGCCCATTATTGCCCATCTCTTGTCGCAGTTTATCATTTTGAAAAAGCGACCGGATATCCATAATCATCTGTCCCATGGTACCGGAGCAAAGCCCCATTTTATGCCTACCGATTATTCCATCCGGATTTATGCTAAGGCTTACCACCGGGGTCTTGTATACCCAGGAATGGAGGAACACATTTGGAAAACCTTCCAACTCTGACACATTAACCAGCACTGAAGTTTCTGCGTATAATCTTCCCATTTCCTTTTCAGGCACAAATCCGAGATAATCAATGTTACTTACTTTCTTTATTTCCGTTTCCAACCGGTTTTGAGATTCAGCATTCTGTGACGGCACCATAGCCATTATATAATTGATTTCAGGTGTTTTTTTTGCAAGCTCAAGAAAAAGACCAGGGCGTTTCGTTTGGCTGTTAGTTCCCACCCACAAGGCAGTTTGTTGCTTCACTCCATTGCCAATATCATCAAGAGAATAAATATTTTTAATGACAGGTGCCCTTTTTCGAAAATACCTGTGAAAATTGGTTTGCTGGTGCTTTGATTGGCACACTACAATGGGCACCATTTTCAATCCCAGACAATAGAGAAAGCGGTTATAAACTGGATCGATCCTGCGCATGATATCAGGATCACTGTCGGTATCTGTGGTTGATATAAAAACAACTCGTTTTCTCGAACACATTGCGAAAAGACCGGCAATAAAAAGGCTAAAGCGTGGCCCCTTCAAGAGGTAAACATCGGCATCAATTTTTTTCAACTTATTATATAATTTCAACCAATCGCTAAAAATGTATAATTTATTACCACCCATGTACCGGAACGGAACTTTAAAATATTTGATACCATCGATCTCATCAATATCCGCCTGGCCGAAATCATCCGTGATAAACGTAATTTTATGCCCCATTTCCTTAAACTTTTTTGCCAGTATCAAGAGCTGTATCTCCGCTCCTCCGGCAAACGGTACATTGCTTCCCGAAGCAACAGGGTAAATATTTTTTGAGACAAAACAGATCTTCATAAATCTCTAATAATCATTGTTTTCTGGCAACCACGGTGAATCCCGAAGCGATGATATGTTCAAACCGATTATTGACCGTGAGAAAATCTATATACTTCAAAGGGAAGAAGACCCATCCGAATAAATGCTTAAGCCCCTTATAAACCGTCTCATTGTTGAAGCAAAAGATTATGGAAAAGAATTCCCTCAGCATACCGGCAATTGTCGAACCGATTCCCCGCGTCTTCACCAGTTCTTCAATCTTAAACGCTGAAAACAACTTTTCAATCCCTTTGTGTGTATATCGCTGAAAATCATTGGGGTCGGCATGATACGCATACATGAAGGGAATAGACGCATAGATGTCCGCCGCCGCAGATAACACCCGATAACATTCCGCTACCGCTTTTATCGGGGAATGCACATGCTCCAGGATTGCTGTGGCGACAATTCCACCAATCATATTATCTTTGAACGGCAATGCATGAATATCACACACAACATCCACGTGGGGACCCGCCTGAATATCCAGATATATGGCCTTATCTCCCAAGGATCTGCTCTTGGACCCTATATTTAACAAAATCCCATGATGTGAATCAAGAAACTTCCTCAACCTCCTATTCTGCCAGTAACTATTGGTAAGAGATGGAGGTCTAAGATATTCTTTTATCTGGAGCATTAATGACCTAAGCATTTGCGAAAAGATAGAAATCGGGGTTTATAAAAAATGAAAAGAGAGGATTATTATTAAGCAAGCTTGAAAAGCAGCGCAGCTTATAATTCACCACATTCCGAAGATCCACATTTTTAAAACCCGCCTTTCTAATTACATATGCAAATTCCTTTTTTGTCGGGTGTATCTCCCAATCCATATATCTAAATCGCAGAGGCAAAAATCTCCATAAATTAAATCGTGTAACCTCTTTGAAAATCAGCACTCCATCCTTTTTCAATACTCGCTTTATTTCCGAAAACACGTCAATCCATTGATTTCTGGTTTCAGCATCATTGGAAATATATTTACCTGTCCTGACGATATGATGCAAGGCATAGTTGGCAACTACTATGTCAAAAGAGCCAGATTCGAAATTGTTGTTTAAAAAATCTATTTTTAGTAATTCTATATTCACACCATTTTCTTCAATTGTCTTTTTAAAAAATCCGTAATTGTTCTTATCTTCCCCAAATCCTTTGTACTCATCAATAGCAATGACTTTTGTCGCATTGCCAACTAAGGCTAACCAAAGAGCAAAGAAACCTTTTCCACAACCAATCTCAAGAACAGTTTTTTTATTGAGAGGTATGCCTAAAAGTTACTCTTGAAAATGATAGTGAGCAATTTTGGCAACATTTTTGGTGTTTGCATTATAATATCTCCTGAAAAGCTCCACTTTATAATTCATGATTTTATTAAACCTATAAAATGCAGTTTGTCATAAAACCTATTCTGCGTAGCTAATACGCACTTTTTTTCTCTCTTCGAATAACTTTTCGTATAAAGCACAGACTTTATCAGGATTATGCTCAGAAACAACATATTCACGGCAACGCTTTCCCACCTTCCTGCGCTCATCATCATCGATCAAATATCGTCGAATAGCCGTAGCCATAGCTGAAATATCGCCATCGGTGCAATATCCCATTTTATCCTGTCCGAGTAAATTATTCGGATTAACATTAAGCGTAATTGTTGGCTTGGCTAAAGACCAGGCTTCCAGCATAACATTAGAAAAGCCCTCTGAAGGTGATGTATTGATCACTATTTTGGCTGTGGCTATAGCCGTTAAAACATCCTGGTAAAATAGAGGACCTGTAATGTATACGTTTTGTTGTTTTCTCAAGGCAATCAAGAGAGGCTGAATTTCAGGATCAGTCAATCGACCAACAATTTTGAATTGAACATCAGGCATCATCGAAACTAATTGAACCAATTCTACAAAACCCTTTGAACGTCTATTTTTGCTAATATTTCCAACCCACAGCACGTCTATATCTTCCGGCAAATTCAACAAGTTCGATGGGGGCATTTCAACAATACTGGGAATCATCCGGTGCGGGAGTCCTAACCTTGAGCAACTTTCCATTTGCTGAGTATTTTGGACAATTATCCAATCAGCAGCACGCATGGCAGGCCAATAAAAACATCTATAAATTAGAGGTCCTGCCAAAGAAGATAAGAGGTTATTTCCGAAAGCAAAGAGTACTTTGCCAGAGCTGGGATAGAGGTCTTTGTCACTGGCAACAGCAAGCATAGAAAGAGCTTTCTTTTTTCGTGCAACCGATAGAACTATAGGTCTCAGGAGAGAGCCACCTCTAGTGTAATAAACTTCCGCATCTACTGAGTTAAGGACACGTTTAAGATTAGGTAGACGATAAGTAAAAAATCGTAGCCATCGGATACCCCTGTTTGGAAGCCATCCAGAAAGAAGAATTACACCATCAATATTTTTCTCTACGCCTCCAAAGCCTGGAACTACAAAGATTACTTCGTGTCCGCGCCTTGCAAGGTGGAGCGCTAATAATGCGATTTGTCTCTCGGAACCACCTGTAATCTTGCCGCTAAGATCATCGGCCTTATCTGCAACAAGACAAATTTTCACAGTATTTTATTCTCCAAATTCGGCAGTTGCAGGATCATTTTAGCAGCATCCGTCAGCGTTGTGCTTTCTCCGTCATTCTTTTGTATAGTGCTGAAAAAGTCCGACAATAAACAAAGCAACTGATTTACTGACTCTTCTGTCGGACGATAGGGGCTGGCTCCAGGCATCAACTCAGAGGAGTGAAACATCATCACTATTGCCGGCAGAGACAGACGTCTGGCTTCTCGCCAGACAGACAAAAGATGATTCAATGTTATTTTAGGTAGAGGCCGCAGCCAGAGCGGTTGCGGCGCCAGACAATTGAGGCGTAAAAACCTGCCAGACAATATACTCTCCAGCTTTTGATAATATCGCAAAAGTGAAGGTAACTGCCGCAAAAAAAAATTAGTAACAACGATTGTTATCGGTATTTCTAACAAGAACTCCTTATCCTTAGTAACAATCAAACAAGGGTTTGCGGAAAAGCTACTGAAGTCCGGGCCTCCTCCAATATTTGACAATCCGGGATGATTTTTCCAGGATTGCATTGGAGTTACTGATGAATCTACAACATAGCCAAGCCGTTTCAGAATATTCGCGCATACTCTATTAAAACCATATCGCCCGGCCCGAAATGAAGTTGGCCGCTTGCCTACTGCATTTGTTATTTGCTCAGTAAGTGTTATTATCTTGCTCTCTAATAATTTTGGCTCAAGTTGTGAGGGAAAAGCATGAACAGTGTCATTGTAACGCAAGCCGGGTCGGTTTATATATGGGGGGGTTGTCCAAGGATGTAAATGAGCTCCTACCTCAATATTATTTTTTTTTACAAGCGGGCGAAAGAAAGAAATAGCAACGGGATCTACTGCAATTTCAGAAGTAATTAAGTATGTAGGGCGAACGCCATAACGTTCACACACCGCCTGAAATGGCTTCCAATAATGGACGTTTTCAGTAGATAAAGAACAGCCATGATCCCATTGGTTATCAGCCTCAGTATCGACTGTGACAATGAGTTTCATCGGAGAAGGCATCTATAATTATCCCTGATTCTTCACTATCTTGCATCCTATCTTTGGGTGCTTGGCATCTCTGAATCGAACAATCTGATATTGAATTGGTATTGAGCAATTATCAAGCATCCTCTCCATCTCATTCTGACTTTTATACAATCTTTGAAAGTTATAGCTGAAAATAAATTTAGCTGCCAATCGTGGGCTCACGAATCTATACAATGGACTTGCAGCCAACGCTCTCTTGATGGTCTGCCGAAAGCCAGCCCTTTCCCCTACCTTTTCCTTCTCGTGAGCCACCTTGTCAACTACTGTGAAAAACACCTTACCGTCAGGCGTTAACCATCGCGCGATCTTGTCTAACAAGTCTTGAGTGAAGGGGATTAATTCGCCAACTACACCAATGGAATAAATTAAGTCAAAACTGTTAGGAACAAACTGGAGTGATTGAAAATCAGCTTCAATCAGTACACATTCAGCACAGGATAAATTCGATAATTTTCGGCAAACACGGGCAGCAACCTCCAGCATATCTGTGGAGATATCAATGCCAACAAGACAGGAAACATTATTTAAACAATGGAAGTACCTGCCAGTCCCACATCCCAGATCAAGTACTCGTAATCCGCTCTTGCCCGCACATGCTTCGGCTAATTCCCCCGCGTATATGTCATAGCCCGGACGCCCGGGGCCGGTCAGGGGATATGATACAGCGACTTCGGGACCATACCTTTTTTTCATCCGTTCCATATCGCCTATTTCTATTCTCCTGTTGTGTCAACCCATTGCTCAATAGCAAAATCGACGACACGCCTGAAAATGATTACAATATCTATGTATTTCTCAGATACTATACGGTTTGCCGAGTTTCCGATAAACCCACCTCATGCCATCTAAACACGAAGGTCCAAATAAAATCCCGAGAAGCACGATTAGTGATTTTCCTGTTGCACCGACTGCCCTGAGTTTTTGGTATGTTTTTCTCGCGTATTTTACATCGTGAACATTAACAAATTCCAGAGAGGCATTAAACATAATACCTGAAAATAAGTCCGGGCGTATGCTTCTAAGCTTATTGAGATATGCCCACTCTTCATCCAAGAGAACTTTATATGCAATATATTTTCGCGGATCGGGCCTCACAGGATTAGCATTACATATCCTGTCAGATCCTTCTGTATGATAAATATAGAGAGCTTGATGTATGTAGTAATGAGTAGCTCGTTCGTCAAGCTTCAACCACAAAACACTTTCGAATCCCACAAGCTTTTCATTAAATCTAAGGCCTCCTAATAGAGAAGTCTTAGTAATCCCCCTAACTCCTCCAACACAACTTTTTATTTCTGATTCGACATACTGATCAGAATCTAAGTCTGTACAAGTAAATTTTCCGGTAACAACATCCAAACAATTGCAAATTACATGATCAATTCGGGAATCAATCTCCTTTGGTACTTTAATTAGCGTGCTCAGAGCAAC
>JAUVVS010000274.1 GCA_030604545.1 Deltaproteobacteria bacterium
CAGGTGGAAAACCGATTCTGGACCAGGGCAAGGACGGTTTCTGTATATTCTGGAATAAGTTATGCACAATTCACCCAGTAAAGCCACGTATGTGCAGAGAATGGCCGTTTATAAAAAGCTTATTGGTCGATATCAACAATTGGCATATTATGGCCGGATCATGTCCCGGCATTCGAGATGATGTTCCAGATAGCCTGGTAAAAGAATGTGTGAGGAGAGAACTAATCAAGTTTCCATTTATTCGCATCTGTCAGCTTGTAAATATTGTTTTCTTTCCTGTCTGAAATTACTCTGAGGACGATATTCCTTTTTTCAAGGTCTTTTAAACCATCGGTTAATGCTTCTGTTGTACTGGTCCAAATTTCAAGAAGATTCTTTGTTGAGATAGTTGTATCAGAGTCTGCAAGACTGCAGCACAACAGGTATACTGAAACAGCTTCTAAGGAAAAACCTATTTTAAATATCTTCTGGTCCATGACAGTCTTTTTATTTTGTGAATTCATTCGATGTTACTCCGAAAGAGAGTTTTACGAAAATAACTATCCGGGGATGGCCACAAAGGCACTAAAACACTAAGATTATAGAATCATTTTTTACCAAATGACATTATGGATTATTTATGTCTATCTTATTTTTGTGTCTTGGTTCCCTAGTGGCTGAATTTTTATAAAAAATCAATAAAAATAATTTGGTCGAATTTCTATGATTGGAATATTTGATTCAGGAATAGGCGGTCTTACGGTTGTAAGGGCCCTTATGGAGCATCTGCCGGGTTATGATATTATCTACTTTGGAGATACTGCCCGAACACCGTACGGAAGCAAGAGTCCTAAAACAGTCATTGGTTATTCTCTTGAAAATACAGATTTTCTTTTTAAAAAAGGTGCAAAGATTGTTATAACGGCATGCAATACTGCTTCAAGCGTTGCAATGGAAAGTATGACTGAAAGATTTGATATGCCTATATTTGAGGTCATCACTCCGGCGGTAGAGTGTTCAATTAAAACTTCAAAGAAGTTGAGGGTCGGAGTTATTGGAACACGTGCAACAATAAACAGCGGCATCTATGAAAAAAAGATACACCGGATGAATTCTAAGGTAAAGGTCTATTCAGTTGCATGTCCGCTATTGGTTCCATTAGTGGAAGAAGGATGGTTTAAGAAGCCGGAAACAACGATGATAGTTAAAAAATATTTACATCCTTTGAAAACCAGGCAGATAGATACGCTTATTCTGGGCTGTACCCATTATCCGCATTTAAAAAATATTATTCAGAAAAAAATTGGGAAAGGCGTAAATATCATAGACTCTTCTGTAGCTGTTGCAGGAAAAGTAAAGGATTTCTTTAAAAAGCATCCGGAAGTTTGCAATCAGATTAGTAAAAAAGGTGAATATAGATTTTTTGTGTCGGATATTACTGAGCAGTTGGAAAAAACGGCCAAGGCTCTACTCAAAAAAAATGTCCTTCTTGAAGAAGTAAAAATATAGGTAACCGTTCACCGTTCACGGTTCAGGGTTCAAAGTTTCCCGATGAAATCGGGATTAAAGTAATTGTGGTTTCTGTCTTCAGCCAAATAGAAACCAGGGTTTAGGTGAAGCTATAAACACAATATGTTGTTGAATCTTCAAATGCATAAAATATCTCCAAAGTCTTTGATTTTGAGTCCAATGCCGATTCATTTTTTTTAAGAGAGTGTTTTGATGAATTTGTCTTTTTACGAATTCATTAACTTTTACCACAGAATAAATCAATGAAACCGATTGTAGCAATCGTGGGTCGGCCTAATGTAGGCAAATCGACCTTTTTTAATCGCATTACCAGAACGAGAAATGCCCTGGTTGACGATTCTCCGGGAGTCACAAGGGACCGCAATTATGGGGATGCAAGTTGGGATGATATCGAATTTACGCTTGTCGATACAGGAGGATTTGCAGATGAAAAAGGGAATGATATCGTTAATGAGATCCGTTTACAGGTGTATCAGGCTATAGAAGATGCTGATGTTGTTGTTCTTGTGCTGGACGGCAAGGACGGAATTTCACCCTTTGATACTGATATTATAAAAATTCTCCGTAAAACCAAAAAGCCGGTTTTTTATGCAGTAAATAAAATAGACGGGGTTGAGAAAGAAGAAAAAATTTACGATTTTTACAGACTTGGTATAGAAAACTTATATCCCGTATCTGCTGAGCATGGCTACGGGGTGAATGATTTCCTTGATAATCTGGTACTTGTACTTCCTAAACCCGTTTCGGATCAAGCTTCGAATATAGCTGGTGATACGATCAGGCTTGCGGTAGTTGGCAGACCAAATGTTGGAAAGTCGTCTCTAATTAATCATATTCTGAGAGAAGAACGCCTCCTTGTTAGCGATATTCCCGGCACTACGCGTGATGCTATTGACTCTCTCTGTAATATTAACGGAAAATCATATCTTTTGATCGATACAGCCGGTATCAGACGGAAGGGAAGAGTTTCAAAAAAGCTGGAAAAATTTTCCGTTATCAAGGCATTAAGAAGCCTTGAAAGGTGTGATGTGGCCTTAATTGTTATGGATGCAAAGGAGGGGATAACCGAACAGGATATTAAAATTGCCGGCTATGCCTTCGAGCGGGGATGTGGTCTGATCCTGCTGCTGAATAAATGGGATATTGTTGAAAAAGACAGCAAAACAGTAGAAAGATATTATGAAGAATTAAGAATGGAGGCAAAATATTTAAGCTTTGCCCCGGCAATGACAATTTCTGCAACAGCGGGTCTTAGAGTTTTTAAGATCTTCAAGCTTGTGGACGAAGTTTACAGCCAATTTGCCACACGGGTCAGAACACGGGAGTTAAATAAAATAGTTGAACTGGCCGTCGAGAAGAAGGAGCCTTCACTTCATAGGGGAAAACGGATTAATTTTTTTTATGCTACACAGGTGTCTTCAAAACCTCCCACGTTTGTTTGCTTTGTAAACTATCCTGATGCTGTTCATTTTTCTTACAAAAGATATTTAATCAATCAAATCCGTGAAGGAGCAGGCCTTGACAAAACTCCGATTCGGATAATTTTCCGCAAACGGACACAGCGACAAAAGAAGTAACCTGGATTAGAGTAATTCTCAAAATAACGTTCCGTTACAAAGACTGTATGCAGCGTCTGGGCCTTCGAGCGAATCCATTTGGGGACATTTGATTCAGCGTTCTCGGCGAAGCGGAGCGTAAAAATTGAAGCTGTTTGAGTCCCGAGCATAGCGAGGTCGAGTTCTTTAATTTTAGCGAAGCGAGCCATAGAA
>JAUVVS010000057.1 GCA_030604545.1 Deltaproteobacteria bacterium
ACCTTTTTTTCCATTTTTTATCCGAGATTGATCTTTACCTTCCCTCTAACCCTTATAGCCACAAATTAAAGAGTGAATTAAAGAGTGATCAATTTAACATAATAGATGGATCTTCATAGCCAGGCCAACCATCACTGAATCAAGTTCAGCACAGGCTTAAAGACACTGGCACGAAAGACCCGCCTGCTTCCGGGTTCCGGTTTCCGAATTCCGGAATTCCGGAGAATCGGAAACTCGTCTGAGCGCCCGTCCGCTTCGGCTGAAGCCTTGCGATGCCGGGCGGGGCTCGCGACCCGCCCGCCTCGCCTGATGGCGAAGCCGATGGCGGGCAGGTGGCGGGCAGGTGGCGGGCAGGTGGCGGGCAGGTTAGGTTTTAAGTTTTAGGTATAAAGTATTTGATATTAAATTAATATAACAGATACTTATAATCTTTAACTTAAAGTATTTGTTAAGAGATAATTTTTTAACTTGTTTTCAAACAGCTAAAATATTACACAACTTAACCACTCAACAACTTAACTACTTAACGAGGTCTGAAACTATCATATACTGATAATTTAGTAAAAGTCAAAAAGTGAAAAAAATCATCTTTCGTGATTAAAAGAGACCTATCCTAATGAATTTCTGCCGAAAAAAATACGATGTCGTCGTTATAGGTGCAGGTCATGCCGGATGTGAGGCTGCACTGGCGGCATCCAGAATGGGATGCAGCGTTCTCCTTGTAGCTATAGATTTAGATAAGATGGCTGCAATGCCGTGCAGCCCCTCCATCGGCGGTATGGCAAAGGGACAACTTGTGAAAGAGATAGACGCCCTTGGTGGCGAGATGGCAAAGATTACAGACAAAACAGCAATACAATACAGAACGCTAAACAGAAAAAAGGGCCCTGCGGTCCATTCATCCAGGACTCAAAATGATAAAATCCGTTACCATATGGCTATGAAGGCTGTGATTGAAAAGCAGCCGAACCTGGATATAAAACAAACAATGGTTGAGCGGGTTGTTGTTGAGGACGGCAAGGTTGTAGGCATTGAGGATAACACCAGGTTTGGATATCAATCTGAATCTGTTATTATAGCAACAGGAACTTTTTTAAGCGGATTGATCCATATTGGGTTCAATTCATTCAGGGCAGGAAGGGCCGGTGAATTTGCGTCTTATGGTCTACCTGCTAATCTGAAAAAACTGGGGTTTAAGCTTGGAAGGATGAAGACAGGCACACCACCCAGACTAAAAAAAACAAGTATAGATTTTTCAAAATTTGCAAAGCAGGAAATAGAGCAAGATCCCACGCCGTTTTCCTTTTTTACCGAAAAAATTACCATGCCGCAGATACCAAGCTATATCGGGTATACCAATAAGAAAAGCCATAAGATAGTTAAAAATAATCTCAAGAGTTCCGCCTTGTATGGCGGAATCATTAAGGGAGTTTCTGCCAGGTACTGTCCTTCTTTTGAAGACAAGGTTGTCAGGTTTCCCGATAGAGATAGACACCAGGTAATCCTCGAACCGGAGGGTCTTGACACAGATGAAATCTATGCCAGCGGCCTTGGAAATAGTCTTCCCATGGAGATTCAAATTCAGATGGTCAGATCTGTTGAAGGGTTGGAGGAGGCGGAAATCATACGGCCCGCTTATGCCATAGAATATGATTATATCAACCCTATCCAAATTAAACCAACCCTTGAGACAAAAAAGATTTCGGGACTTTTTTTGGCCGGTCAGATCAACGGAACTTCGGGTTATGAAGAGGCAGCCGCCCAGGGAATATGGGCCGGGATCAATGCGGCATGCAGTATTCAAGGAAGACCACCTTTTGTTCTGGATAGATCTCAGGCTTACATGGGTGTTATGTTAGATGACCTTGTTACAAGGGGTACACGTGAACCATATCGTATGTTTACATCAAGGGCAGAGTACAGGTTAATGCTGCGAGAGGATAATGCTGATCTAAGGTTGATGGAAACCGGGCATGAGCTCGGTCTTATCGATATTGAAACATTAAAGGATGTAAAAGATCGAAAAAAGAAAATTGCGAAAGAGATAAAAAGAATAAAGGGAACCGTGATAAAACCTTCAAAAGTAGCAAATGATTATTTAAAAAGCCGTGGAACAAGCCCTGTTAATACCGGGATAAGTCTTGATCTACTTTTGAAAAGAGCTGAATTGGATTATCGGGTTGTAGAAGAGTTGGCTAAAAGTCCTGAGAGCATCAGCAGTAAAACTGCAAGACAGGTTGAGATTGAAATAAAATACGAAGGCTATATTAAAAGGCAGCTAAGAGAAATCGAGAAGTTTAAAAACTTAGAGAAAATGAAAATACCGGAAGTTTTTGATTTTTCTATGGTGCATGGACTTTCAAATGAATTGAAAGAAAAACTTTCAATTAGAAGACCAAGTTCCCTTGGACAAGCGTCTCGCATCGATGGGATCACACCAGCCGCCCTTTCCGTGATCATGATTGCCATTAAAGCTTCTTCATTCCAAAATCCACAACCGAATGATTCCTGATGAATTCGACTTTTTATGAATTCATCATACTTGACACATTAAGACTTTAAACTTATTATAATTACTGATAATATTTGATTAACCAATAACACGATATTTCAGTAAGTTTATGAAATTAGTATCATAGTAAAAAGGTAAAGGTTCAGCCACTAAGACACGAGGCACAAAGAAGAGATATTAATTTAAACCTTTATCAAAAAGAAAAGAATCCATAAGTGTTTAGTGTTTAGTATTTTGTGTTTTGTTTGAAATATATGCCGATATACTAGTTTTCTGTTCTGAAAGTTATTTCCTTAAAACAGGCAATTTAAGTTGCCTTTAAATTGATAGGGTATTTTTTCGTAATCATAATCTAATAGGTTCTAATGTTTAAGATTAAGATTATGATTAATGGGCGCTATACAAAACACTTTCGTAAAAAGGTCGCTTTTCTGACTTTTTGCGAGAGCAGGAAGTGTAGATACTGGAGAATTATAAAATGCCTGAAACAGATTATTATAAAACACTTGGCATAAGTAAAAATACTTCTAATGAGGAGATCAAAAAGGCATATCGGAAACTTGCCATGAAGTATCATCCCGATCATACTAAAGGCGATAAAACCGCAGAAAATAAATTTAAAAAAATCAGCGAAGCTTATGCTGTTTTAAGCGATAAGAAAAAGCGCAAACAATATGATACATTCGGATCTGCTGGATTCCATCAGCGGTATTCCCAGGAAGATATCTTTAGAGGATTTGATTTTTCTGATATACTTAAAGAGTTTGGATTTGGAGGGACAAATTTTTTTACAAGCAGGGGAGGTGGAAGACGTTTCTCTTTCGGTTCCGAGAGCCCTTTTGGGGCCCATGCAAGGGGCCGGCAAGCACGAATCAAAGGGTCGGACATAGTATACGAACTCCCCTTAACTTTGAAAGAAGTGTTAACGGGAACCAGCAAGACTGTGACCTTTAAGCATAAGGGCCGTACTGAAAATTTAACGGTAAAGATACCAAAGGGTATGATTACAGGTAAGAAATTACGGCTTGCGGAAAAGGGCGAACCAAGCCCTTATGGGGGCCCAGCCGGGAATCTTTACATCCAATCTAAAGTAATTGATGATCCAATATATAGTATTCAAGGACATGATCTTTATATCAACAGCGAGATAAAATTGAGTGATGCAATTCTTGGAACGAGGTTATCCGTTACGGCTCTTGACAATAAGGAATTAAGCTTGAAGATTCCTCCTGGTACGAAGCACAAGACCAAGATGCGCCTTTCTAATCACGGCCTTCCTCATATGAAGGGCAGAGGGAAGGGTGATCTTTATGTTCTTATACATGTCAATATCCCTAAACATCTCACTAGCGAACAAAAAATATTGATCAAAAAGCTGGCTGAGGCGGGAATGTAAAAAATAAAAAACACAAAAAAGTAAAATTATTGACAAAATAATATGTTCAATGTACATTAAATATAATTTAAGTTTTTGATTATGCCCGAACTTGTTCTCGTATTGAAAAAAGATGATATAGAGAAAATGGTGGCTTCCGTTGCTCATCGAATATCTTCTGACTATAAAGATCGTGAACTTGTTCTTATCGGGGTTTTAAAAGGCGCATTTGTCTTTCTATCTGATTTAGCGAGGCATCTTACTATCCCGGTAAAGATTGATTTCGTCAATGCATCCAGCTACGGTTCCGACACAACTTCTTCAGGAGAAATCCATTTGAGCAGGGAGATAGATATCGATGTAAAAGATAAAGATGTTCTGATTGTTGAAGACATAGTAGACACAGGTTTGACTTTAACCTATCTTATTGATTATCTAAAGTCGCTAAACCCAAGGTCTGTAAAGGTATGTGCCTTAATTGACAAGCATGAACGCCGTAAAACAAAATGTAATCTTGATTACTCATGCCATGAAGTAGATAAAGGATTCCTTGTGGGATATGGACTTGATTATTCGGAAGATTACAGGCATTTACCTGATATTTATCATTTGAAATTATAATGAGAGACCTTTGAAAAATGCTCAATTTTGTTCAAGTTCAAGGAAGGCGAAAATTTTAACCACAGGAATACATTGAGTATTTTGTGGATAGCGCTAAAGCTTCACTTCGTGCCAAAATTTGAGCCTGACACAGAAATTGGGCAAAAGGGGGCGTTTTGCAAAGGTCTCAATGAGTGAGGATATGAAATGATTGTTACTTGTAATGAATGCAAGTCCAGCTTCAATTTAAATGAAAGCCTTTTAAAACAAACTGGTTCTAAAGTTCGATGCTCAAAATGTAAAAATGTTTTTATAGCCTATCCGCCTGCACCAATGGAAGATCTCGAGAAAACCGCGGAGGTTATACCTGATCTTGAAGCTGAAAAACCGGAAACTCCTGATGAAGCACAGGAAGATCTTGATCTTGAACCTAAAGCAGTTATGGAGCCAAAAGCAGAAGAAGGTGCGGAAGAGGCTGAGGCTGCGGCAGATGAGGATGAACTTGATTTATCAGATTTAGAAAAGATCATAGAGGAAGATGAAGCCCCAGAGGCGGCCACGGCTGAGGCTGAAGCAGGTGAAGATGAGCTTGAGGATTTTGATTTAGATTTTGATTTAGATTTGGATTTAGAGCCCGAAGCAGAAGAAGGTGTGGAAGAGGCAAAGGCTGAGGCTGAGGCTGATGAGGATGAACTTGATTTATCAGACTTAGAAAAGATCATAGAGGAAGATGAAGCCCCAGAGGCGGCCACGGCTGAGGCTGAAGCAGGTGAAGATGAGCTTGAGGATTTTGATCTTGATTTAGATTTGGATTTAGAGCCCGAAGCAGAAGAAGGTGTGGAAGAGGCAAAGGCTGAGGTTAAAGCAGATGAAGATGAGCTTGAGGATCTTGATCTTGATATAGAGCCCGAATTAGCAGAAGACTCTATGGAATCTGAAGTAGAAATAGTTTCAGATGAAGCCGGTGCAGAAGTTGAACAAGAGGCTGACGAATTTGATTTGTCAGATATTGAGGAAATGCTTGAACCGGAAGAGGAACCGGTGACTGAAGAAGGTATTGAGATAGAACCAGAACATGAAGCTGAAACAGCCGAATTTGATACATCAGACATTGAGAAAATGCTTGATGTTGATGAGGGCGAAGAGAGTGAAAAAGAAGTTGAAATTGAGATGGAAGGTATCGAATTAGAAATTGAAGATAGTGATCAGGGAGAGTTAGATACGGAAGAAGTGATTGTCGAGGAAGAAATACTAGAAGAACAAATTGATGCGAAGACAACAGAATTCGATATGGAAGCTTTTGTAGATGAGGTTGAAGCTGAAAAAATTGATGAATCTATTGAGCCTGATGAAGAGATAAAAGAAGATGAAGTTATTGCCGAACCTTTAAAGAAACCTTCCATGAAAAAACGGCTAAGCATGCCGGTTCGTATTATGTTGATTATTGTGCTGTTAGGAGGAGGTGCTTATGCCGCCAATGTACTACTCAGCAGCATGAATATTAAAATTAAGATTCCTTACGTTTCTGACCTATTTAAACCCAAAATTCAAGATGTTGGCAATCTTAAAATAAACACTTTGGATATAAAGAGTAAATTTGTAGAAAATTCTAAAACTGGAAGGCTTTTTGTGATAACAGGCCAAGCTAAAAATGAATATTCAAAGGCCCGCGGTTTGATCAAAATAACTGGAAAGCTCTTTACTACGGGAAAGAAGCTTGCACAAACAAAAACGGTATTTTGTGGTAATGTTATATCAGATCTCGATCTTGCCACCATGGATCTGGATACAATTAACAAGCGACTTGTAAACCGCTTTGGTGATAATAGGTCGAATGCAAAGGTTAGACCAAACAAAGCTATTCCATTTATGATAGTATTTTCAAAACTTCCAAATAATCTAGAAGAATTCACAATAAATGTTGTGGGGTCAACACCTATAAAATAGGCTGTTAGAGACCTTTGAAAAACGTCCTCTTTTGTCGAACCCTGTTAATTAGTGCCTGAACGAAAACCCTAAAAATCTCCCCCCTTTTGAAAAGGGGGCTGGGGGGGGACTTGTGCGGGAAACCTTTTTCAAAGGTCTCTATTGTGGCGATGTAGCTCAGGTGGTCAGAGCATGCGGCTCATATCCGCAGTGTCCGGGGTTCAAATCCCTGCATCGCCACCACAATGTTAAATAGTTGAGTGGTTAAGTGGTTGATAACCGGTCACCGATTTCTGTAATATGTGTTGCTAAAAAATTTTTTCCGCCATTAAATAGTGGAATCCAATATCTCTCCTTAAATCCAATCTATTGCCCTTGATGTTTTCACGAGGAATTACCCTGATTTTATTGTTGTCAAAAGACGTTAGCAGTCTTTTTCTAAGCCGATCGGCTATTTCTCCTCGCGTTTCATTTGACTTTATTGTTATATTTGCATTCAAATAAGCAACCCGCGTACCGTCTGATTTAAAAATTTTTTTCTCTTCCGACCATGTCATAGCTGAAGGAACAATTTGAATTCCTTTCCTTTTCATATATTTTAGATCAATCTCTATTGGCTCCCCTTTAGTGCAGGACCACGGGTATCCTTTTTGACCGTCGGGACCACCAGGTCCTGTCATCAAAGCTATACAAATCGATATTTGATCCGTCCTTACTTCCGGTTCGACTTCATGTAATTCGCCATCAAGCGAAGCCTTGATAAGAGTGCCGAAATTCCTTAGTCTTCGAACAACCGGCTGTGCTTCCGGTTCACCAGGGCGGATATTTATTTCACTCACACGGATTTTAGTTGGGCGCATATAACAGTCAAAAGAAACAAAACAGCCGGGATATAAAATACACGGCCGCAGGAGCTTTTGCTTTTTTAGGGCTCTAATTAATGGCGCTGCAACCATTTCTCTCGCCATTTGAATCAATTCCGGAGTTTCCATTGGATGGGGAGAAATAGCTCCTGTTCCACCTGTAATAGGGTTTTCCTTGCTTGCCGGTCCTTCAAAACGTTCCGGATAATCCATGGCAGTGGGTAATATTTGAAAATTTCCGCTGTTATCAACTAAAATGGTAAAGCTTATTTCAATCCCGGACATCAGGGACTCAATTAAAAGCGGCCATTTTCCTTTTTTGCCAAACATCTGCTTATAATTGTCTTTGTAATCTTTAAGCAAAGTATCATAAACTTCTCTTATTTCCCAAGAGTTCAAAATAATCCTAGCACCTTTTCCTCCTGCGCTGTAGGGATACTTCAACACTGCTCCGCCAAATCCATCTATATAATTTAAACATGTTTGTAATGTATCTTCATAATTTTTTGCATCAACTTCTTTCCATGATGATGCCACTGGAATACCTGCCTCTTGGCATAGCTTTTTACATTCTATCTTATCAGCTTCTACAAAAGCACCAGCTTTACTTAACCCAAGAATACGATCCCCAAAACCGGCAGCTTCCACAATGTCAATCAGGCCTTCAAACAATAGTGCTTCGGGCATCGGTACAACGTAGTCTATTTGTCCCTTTTTCAGGGCATTGATGATGACTTCAGCATAATCTTGAATAGAATTACTCACAGTAGAAAAAAATTGTACGGGCCAGTTAACCATTTCTGTATATTTCGGCATAGCAGGAGTGCCTCGCACAACTACTCCTTCAAACTCATCTTTATAAATTTCGCTTGTAGCCGTGGATATAACAAGGGCGCATAATAAAGTTCTTCCATCTGTTCCAGCAAAAGCTATTTTTTTCATAGTTTTTCCCTTTCTTTTTTCAACCGAATAACAGAGAATCTAATGACATATGGCAAGTGATAAAAATTAAAAGTGCAGATTTTGGCCATTTACAGTATATTTATAAAGTGAAACAATAATTGAGCTTGAAAAGATAACAAAGATTCATTATTAATCATATAAAGACAGTTATTCCAAGTTAAAAATATAAAAAGAGGTAACACTTTAGCCCTTTGAAACCAGTGACTGTATGCAGAGTCTAAGCTTCCGAGCGAATTCATTTGGGGATATTTGATTAAGCGTTCTCGGCGAAGCGGAGCGTAAAAATTGAAGCTGTTTGAGTCCCGAGCATAGCGAGGTCGAGTTCTTTAATTTTAGCGCAGC
>JAUVVS010000191.1 GCA_030604545.1 Deltaproteobacteria bacterium
GGAACTTTTCGGGATTGTTAGCATCGCATGGCAATGGTTGCTCCAAGCCATTGCAGCGCAAAAGGCCATGCAGGATGATCTTTCAGCCGCTGAATCTAATTTTTATCAGGGCAAATATTATACTTGTCGATATTTCTTTGGATATGAACTTCCAAAAATTATGGGACTTGTTAAGCGATTGACGGACACGGATTCATTGACGGTCGAAATGGAGGCAAAGTTTTTTGCTGATTAGACTGCATTTCTTGGGTCAATGGTGCCTATTTCTTTTGATCGTTTCGATATAAGACAATAGGGGATGTTCCGATTCGTGCCATGGAGTGCGATATTCTCAGTATGGTTGCAACGATTGATAATTCAAATAGAATCCACTGCAATTATTGCTGCACCAATGGCCCCGGCAACCTGTGCCTCTTTTGATACAAAAATCGAGTGTCCAATTTTTTTCTCAAGGGCTTTTACCACACCGATATTTTTTGCCACACCTCCCGTCATCATTACAGGAGCTGTAAGGCCAATCCTGCATGCCATGGCCACCACTCTTGCACTGGTGGAATTATGTATCCCCGCAATAATGTTCTCCCGTTTTTCTCCCTTTGAAATTAATGATACGATCTCCGATTCCGCAAAAACCGTACAAATACTACTTATGATTGAAGGATTTTTCGCACCAAGTGACATTTTGCCGAAATCATCGAGGTCTACTTCAAGTGCTCTGGCCATAACCTCCAGGAACCTTCCTGTGCCTGCAGCGCATTTGTCGTTCATGGCAAAGTCTTTTACTCTCCCCTTCTCATCCATGACAATTGCTTTGCTGTCCTGTCCGCCAATATCGATCACCGATCGAATTTTTGGATTTAGATAACGGCCTCCAGATGCATGACACGTTATTTCTGTTACAGTCTTATCCGCAAATGGAACACTATTTCTTCCGTAACCGGTAGCAACAATACGTTCAATTGAAGATCTTTTTATTCGAACTTCTGAGATAATATCCTCCAAAACGGTTTCTCCTGCATTTTTGGCATTATATCCTGTATTGATCACCTTTGCGGAAACTACAGCACCGTCTTTCATCATTACCGCTTTGGTGGTTATGGACCCAACATCAATTCCAATTGTAATCATTTCCTTGCTTTTAACACCTCCATAAATGCATCTATCCTTGTTTCTATCTGACTCTCTGAAAAACTTCGTTCATCCACCATATCGGCTTCTATCACCAAAGCGGGTATATCTCTTTTTTCTTTAACGATCTTTAGAATATCATACTGACCAAAAGAGTATGGCTTGCAACTTCTGTTTGAATGCATGACTATCCCGTTTGCATTGTACTTATCTATCATTTCAATGACATGTTCAGCCATTTTATCCACACCTAGGTTTAGATAAATTTTAGTATAGCCATCTGCCATTGTATCCAGAAAATTCCCTTCATTTATATATTTCAGTGAGCTGCACCAGGCTGAAGTATAAGTATCCGCCACAAGACATGCGTCATGGGAAGCAAATTTTTCAGAAAGCCACCTTGTACGGTACCATATTGGAATGTTATCCCACAAAAGTCTGTGCTTTTCATTGTGTACTGCGCTGATTCCACTCGTAATCCTTTCTCTCATCTCATCAAGAAGAGATGAGTAGTAATCAACAACAATTTGAGTGCCTCTGAGTGTCACAATAAGGGCAAGATGAAAAAACGCATCAAAGGCGCTCATGGGGGCGGGCTGATGCACCGTTGTATCCAGCACAGCTTGCCATAAACGCTGACCTTTAAGTGATAGTTGTCCTACCTGTTTCATTCTGTCATAATCAAATTGTTTATCACAAACCATCTCTAAAAACTTTAAGTATTCATTTATCTGTTTTTTCACATACTCTTTTGCTTCAATTGAAAATTCCGTATGACAAAAGGGGGTATCCAGTATAAAAAGAGGTACATCATAATATCTCGCCTGTATTTCGTACCATTTTAAAACCGTACCACAAATGTTGTTACAGCAAATAAGCATGTCCGGTTTTGGCAGACCGCCAATAGGTCCGCCGTTTATCGGTGAACAAGCGATATCCGTACGTGCATAGGAACAGAGGTCCCTGGAGTATCCCATTTCTTCGGATTTCTCACAGAGATCAACACCCATTTTAGACGCACCAATCATCGCACCATGATTTTCAGGATATACTGGAATCACATCCATGGCGATAAGCGGCTCTACAGGACCACCACTGGTTATCCATGCAATTTTTTTTCCCGTCTGATCAGCCGTCTTTGCTTCAATGTAATAATTTGTCATGATCTCCTTCATCTTCTTGACAGACTTGATTTTTCTTTTTTCCTTTTCCGGATCCTCTACTGTTTCTTTATTTGTCACCTTTTCTCCTTACAGCGTTTCCAGAAACGCTTCACATCTGGTTTTAAGCTGTCCTTCCGAAGACAGCAGATCTTCCATCTCAAATAACATGCTGGGTATACCCTCTTTATCCAGCATCTCTTTGATATAAGGGTAATCGAATGCATGAGGGTCACAAAACTTTAAAAAAAGAAACACGACCCCCTGGGCATTGTTTTCCTTTACTATTCTAACAATATGTTCCCCACGGTTAAAAAGGCCTGAATGTTTTGCAGGACAGACATGCCTTTCAAAATATCTTTGCGCAATCGATTCAATAATGTCGCCATTCGGATCAATAGTCCCTTCAAAGTATCTTGAGCCGGTACATGTATCGTCCCACACAATTGCTCCGCCTGAATCCTCAATAATTTGGTAGATATCAGGAAAGTTGCAGATTCCACCTGCAAGGATCAGCCTTTTTCCGGTGTATTTCACCTCACTTTTTTTGTCTTCAAGTAAGTCTAACACTCTGGGAAGTTTTTCCAAAAGGACGTTTCTGTCCATCACCATGGATGCCTTTACAACAGCATAAATATTGCTGCTGCTTATTATATCCGGATTTTCACGTTTTATCTCATATATTTTTTTTAGACAGGTCCTTATCCGGTTATATTTTTCAACCGAAGCTTTTAAGTTTTCATTCGTAATTTCGCAGCACAATTCTTTTTCAAAACGTTGTTTAAATTTTTTTAAGACATTCACCATGTATTCCCTAGCGCTATCCGTATTGAGTTTTACCGGCAGAACCACATCCATGTGGAATCCAAAACCGATATTTAAACGCCAGATATCAGAAAGTCTCTGGATCGAATCGCAGGTATGAGGGAAGATTATGCCGTCTAAAAAATTGAGTTTTCCTGAAAGTGTATCTTCAAGAGCTCCACGCACAAGACTACAACTATATGCCTGAAGATGTGCATCTGCCATGGAGATATTTCCTCCGGTACCAAAAATTCTAAATGGAAGAGCACCTGCTGCAAATAGTATCTCTTCGGGTGTGTAGGAGCAGAAATAACCCATGACTTTTCCGTTGTTCTCTTCCTTCCATGTTTTTACATAATCATTCGGATTATTAGCGATTTCACGAAACAGATTCAATATTTCCATTAAATTTTACTCCTGCCTTGCAACATTGATAAATTTGGAAAAAGATGAATTTATCATTACTTAAATCAAACCATTAATCAACCCTCATAGTTTTTAAATAATTCACATGAAACATTTGTACATTTCAGTGCTTATAAAATCAATAGGTTATACGGGTTAAAGCATTAATTTTCGCTTTAACCGGACAGTAGTGATTTTAGCTGTTTGAAAACAAGGCATCTTCAAAGAACATTTTGTTGACATTTTCACAACAATCTTATACTTATAAATTTACTAAAATCTGAGCTCATCAATTATCAATATTACTAATGTTTGAGAGGAGGTAAAAGCTATGAAAAAAAACACGGGAAAATTGGGCTTTTTACTGGTTGTAGGTCTTATCATGACCATCAGCTTTCCTGCCTTTGGAGCCGATGTTATCAAGATCGGCGTGATTGGGCCCATGAACTTTGTGCAGGGCAAAGGACATTGGAACGGTGCCTTGATGGCTGCTGATCAGATCAATGCCAAAGGGGGCATCCAGGTTGGCAGTAAAAAAATGAAAATTAAACTCGTCAAAGCGGATTCCAATGAATTTTTAAGCGTTACCGATGCCACAAATGCCATGGAACGGCTTTTAGCTTATGATAAAGTAGATTTCGTTGTGGGCGGCTTTAGGTCCGAAGCTGTTCTGGCTATGCAAGACATTGCCATGGACTACAAAAAAATCTTTATAGGTTGCGGTGCGTCGCATCCGGAAATCTGCTTGAGAGTGGCCAAGGACTATAGCACCTATAAATACTTTTTCCGTGGCACCCCATTTAACTCCAAGTTCCTTGTCAGGACGAGCTTCATCCATATGGCAACTGTAGGTGCGATATTAAAAAAGGCGCTAGGAATACCCAAGATTAAGGTGGCCATTGTTGCCGAAAAGGCCATGTGGGTCGAGCCCATGATTAAAGCGGCCGAGGGATTCATACCCAAGATAGGCATGGAAGTGGCAGGTATCTGGAGACCTTCCGCCGTTGCAACGGACGTTACCGCCGAACTCTCGGCTATACAGCGTTCGGGGGCGCACATGATTTTTACCATGTTTTCATCATCGGTTGGGATTCCCTTTGCCAGGCAGGCCGGAGAGCTTGAGATACCGGCCGTTCAGGTCGGGATCAATGTGGAGGCACAAAAAGTAGGCTTTTGGCAGGCCACCCAAAAGATGGGTAATTATGTTATGAACCTTAACACCTATGCCCGGGGTGTGGAATACAACGAGCTCACCAGGCCCTTTGTTGATGGATACATAAAAAGATTCGGCGAAGTGCCGACATACACTGCGGACACATATGCCGCCATCTTTCATACCCTGGCGCCGGCTATTGAAGAGGCCGGTACTCTTGATGCGGATAAGCTCGTCACAGCAATTGAGAATCTTCCACCCACCAAAGTGCCGTCAGGTAGGA
>JAUVVS010000019.1 GCA_030604545.1 Deltaproteobacteria bacterium
GAAACCGGGGCAACGGGTACTCGATGCAGGATGCGGGCCGGGTAAAGTTACCTCAATTCTTAACGAAATGATTCAACCTGGTGGGATGATATTAGGAGTTGATTACTCAGAGAAAAGAATATCCCATGCCAAAAAGCACTATGGCCGGGAACCTGGGATTGATTTTCAGTTCCATGACTTGAGGGACCCTATGGAAGGTATGGGCCGGTTTGATTTAATCTGGGTTCGGTTTGTGTTGGAGTATAACCGTGCGAAAAGCCCTGGAATCGTTAAAAACCTGACGGACTGTCTAAAACCGGAAGGCCATCTTTGTTTGCTGGATCTTGATCACAACTGTCTAAATCACTATGAATTGCCCGCTAAGATGGAAAAAGTTTTCTCTAAGATCACGAAAAGAATGGAACAGAAATTCAATTTTGACCCCTTTGCCGGTCGAAAATTGTATTCCTATCTCTATGATCTGGGTTACGAGAATATCCAGCTAAATCTTATGGCACATCATCTGATTTATGGAAGGGTAAGGGATGAGGATATTTTCAACTGGATTAAAAAGATGGAGGTAATTTCCATGAAAACCAAAGAATTGTACGCAGAATACCCTGGTGGTCATGACGCCTTTTTTAAAGATTTTAAGAAATTCTTTTTGGATCCCAGACGCTTCACATACACACCTTTAATCCTGTGTAAAGGCGTGAAACCTCTGAACCCGTGAACGGTTACTGTTTTCTTAGCCAGTTACTTAAAAGCAAATCCTTTTTCAGAGAAAAGCTTCAAACAAACATCTGCCACATCAGGATCGTAAAGAATTCCCCTGTTTTTTGAAATTTGCTCCAATGCCTTGTCAATGCCAAGAGCGGGCCTATAAGGTCGGTGGGAAGAGATTGCCTCCACAACATCTGCTACAGACAATATCCTTGCTTCCGAAAGAATATCTTCATTGGATAGGCCTTGAGGATATCCGGAACCATTGATCATTTCGTGGTGTTGAACAACCATTTGAGCAATTGGCCAGGGAAACTCTATCCCCTTCAGAATATTGTAACCTACTTGAGGATGGGTTTCTATCAGTTTAAATTCAATTTCGGATAACCGGCCCGGTTTGCTAAGAATCTCCGCTGGTACAGATATCTTACCAACATCATGAATCTCCCCGGCCATCTGGATCCCCAATATTTGATCTTCTGAAAGTCTTGCTTCTTTAGCTATGGCACAAGCCAAATCGGCTACCCGTCTTTGATGACCAGCTGTATACGGATCTCTCGTTTCAACAGTCAATGCCATAGTCTGGATGATTCCCTTCATGGTTTTTTGCAACTTTTCCAATGTTTCCTGAAGCTCGGTAGTGCGCCTGGCAACCATTTGCTCCAGGTTCTCGCGGTAAGCCCGATTATCGATTTCAAGCTTCCGTCGGCGCAATGCATTGGCTACATTAATCATCACTTCATTGGATTCAAAGGGCTTAATGATGTATCCATAGGCTCCTATTTGTAAAGCTGTTTCCGCAATATTCTGATCATCAATTGCTGTTACCATGACCACCGCTGTTTCCGGATATTCGGCGAGGGTATATCGGATGAAGTCCATTCCAGGTTCGCCAGGCATATTCAGATCGCAAAGGATCAAATCAAAATTCTGGTCTCTTATACAATTACGGGCCTCTGCTGCATTGGAGGCTGAGGTGCATTGGTATCCTTTCATGTCCAGGAGACGGTTTAACAGATGCCGAATGGGCTCCTCATCGTCCACGACCAAGATCTTTGTCATCATAATACGTCTCTATCACCTAATTTCTTTGATTTATTGTAAGCGTTCACAGGTTCAGCGTTCCCCGTTCAGGGTTAGTTTTCTGCCTTGAGCTTGCTCCAATGCCTAAGAACAAAGGATATCGATCCGAAATCCGGGGTTTCAATTCGGATTTCATGGACGTTAGGAGTAAAAAATTGCGCACGTTTAAAAATAAACCAGAGGTCTTGAGTTATGCACTATGATCGTATCACGGTGAAAATGTAGAGATTTTCGTCAAACCAATAACCTTTGAACGCTGAACCCCGCATGCCATCCGGCGGGCAGGCTTGAACCCCTGAACGGTTACGATTTATTTTGCATCAAGCACTTCGCGAATCTTACTGGTCAATTTTTCCGGTGTAAAGGGCTTTTGGATAAAGTTTACCCCTGATGTTAAAATTCCGTGATGAACGATCGCACTGTCAGTATACCCCGACATGTAAAGAACTTTTATTTCCGACCTTTGTGATTGTATGCATTTTGCTAATTCACGACCGCTCATCCCTGGCATCACCACATCGGTTAGCATCAGGTGAATCGTTTGTTGTTGTTGGCTGATCCTTAAAGCTTCTTCTCCGTTTTCAGCCTCGAGGACTTTGTATCCATATCGCTGAAGAATATTTCTTGCGAGATTCCGGACCTCGTCATTGTCTTCCACCATTAAGATGGTTTCGGATGCATCGGATATTTTCTTCCGGGCCTTTTCCTTTTGTCCTGACTCCACCTCCCCCTCGATTCTTGGCAAGTAGATCTTAAAAGTCGTACCTTGGTCACGTTCACTGTAAGGCCATATGTATCCATTGTTCTGATCAAGGATCCCGTATACTGTAGCCATTCCCAAACCCGTACCCTTTCCCGTTTCCTTGGTGGTAAAGAAGGGCTCAAAGATATGTGACAAGACTTCCTCATTCATTCCAATACCCGTATCACTTACGGAAAGCATAACATAAGGTCCTGGTTGCATCTGTTCAGCATGTCTGCGAAAATGTTCTTCGTCTAGATCCACATTGGCTGTTTTGATGGTTAGCTTTCCCCCCTGGGGCATGGCATCTCTGGCGTTGACTGCGAGATTCAACAATACCTGTTCAATTTGCCCCGGATCTGCCTTGATCCGTCCCAGATCTGGTTCCATAAACGTCTCTAACTCCACGTCCTCACCGATCAGGCGCCCAAGCATCTTATTCAGGCCGGTAATTACTTCATTAAGACTCAGAACCTTAGGCTGAAGCACCTGCTTACGGCTGAAGGCTAAAAGCTGGCGGGTCAAGGAGGCTGCCCTATGCCCTGCTTTTTTAATCTCTTCTATGTTCTCTTGTAAGGGACTGTCCTTGTCAAGGCTCATCAAAGTAAGATCAGCATTTCCTATTATAGCAGTCAGCAAGTTGTTGAAGTCGTGTGCCACCCCTCCGGCCAGCCTGCCTATAGCCTCCATTTTCTGCGCCTGACGTAGCTGTGCTTCTAACTTCTCATGTTCGGTGATGTCCTCATAAATGATAAATTGGTCTTTTGTCTCCATCGTCACTGGTAAAAATTGGATCACTTTTTTTGAACCGTCTTTGCATGTCACATTAAATGTCCTGGGCCTGAACTCACCGGCTTTTGATTCCTCATTATCGGCGATCCACGTGGAAATTACTTGATTCCTGTATTTTCTATCAGGGTAAGCTTTCCTAAACCATTCTCGTCCTGTAGGGATATCTTCCTGAGTATATCCAAAGAGCTCAATGAACCTGGGATTGAGGTATTTGTAATTACCATCTTTCCCAATTATTGATACACCAAGTGGAGATTCTTCTACCAGGACCCGAAACTTTTCTTTTTCACTGTGAAGCGCCTTCTCTGCCAGTTTTTTGTCGGTAATGTCCCTTGCGACAGCTATCAAAGCCACGACTTCACCATCACGGAACAAGGGAGAGCCCGTGACTTCACCAAACTTTCTTGTTCCATCTTTTGCGGTGAATTCGTAAACTGATGAATCAATATTCTCTCCTTTAAGCGCGCGCAATATTTCGGAAAATGCAATCTCAAGGTATTCGGGTGCCAAGATATTCAGATCTTGAAAATGCTTTCCTATTAGCTCTTCAGGCCTGTATCCTAATAATGTTTCCACCGAGGGTGATATGCTGATAATCCTATACTCTGGATCGATTGAGAAAATAACATCAGAAATGTTTTCAAAATGTAAACGATATTTTTCCTCACTTTCCTTAACTTGCTGGAAAGATATGGCATTTGTAATACTAACGGCTGTTTGTGAGGCAATCCCCATTAAGAGATTTATGTCGCTTTGAGTAAGAGATCTTTTTGACTTTATATTATCTGCGGCCAAAATGCCCAGAGATTTTTTTTCATAGACAATAGGTACACAGATAAATGACTGAACCTCCATCTGTTTTGCATATTCCTGGCTTTTTCTCGAGAATTGTTTTTCAATTTCAGAAATATCATTTACCAAAAATGGTTTCTGCTCTTTAAAAGCCAGCACAAACGGCCCTTTGGATTCAGGGTCGTCAAGGTGAAATTCGGTTTCGTGTATAACTTTTTCTTTCTCCTTGCTGTAACCATAGCCTGCGGAATAAACGAGGCGGGTCTTGCTTTCATTTGTGAGCATGATCATTCCGCGATCAAAATCCAGACGTTTCTCCATTACACGAACTACGGTGTTGATGAGCATGTCAATATCAAGTATTGTAGAAGCAGCCTGTCCAATTTCCTGAACAAGCAACGCGTTGTTGTATCGAATATTCACCTCATCCAAAAGACTCTTGGCTGAATTTCCCTGGGTTTCGATGGTTTTGGATAGCTCCTTGCTCTTGAGGTACTGCGAATAAAATGAAGATGCCATAGTGAAAAGTATACAAAGCAAAACAAGGATTGCCCAAGACATAACCGGTAGGATAAAAAAAAGAGTCAGGGAGACCAAGATGCTGAATAGAAGAGAATAATTTCCGATTCTCTTCCAGATAAGATGAGGAGCTATACTCCAGGAGATGATATAACGGCAGCAGTCTTCTCCTTTATGGAAACATGAAGGATGCTCAACCTTGGCAAAATTTTCAGTGAATAATTTTGCTATAGCTTCAAAAACACCTATTCTATTCTCACATTGGTAGGGCTTTTCATCAACTCCCGGCTTTTGTGTGACAATAACTTCTACTTTATTTTCAGCGAGTATCTTGGTTTCGACATTAAAGCCGCGACTTACAGTGTGACTCTGCTTTTTTAGCATCAGATAGGATAATTTGGGATTGATAAATCCCAGGGCAAGTTGTTTGATAACTCCAGTAGCCTTGGAGGATGCAGCATAGCGTCCAACCAGCCTGGAGATATTCGGGTCCCCTGTCTTTTGAAGCAGGATTTCATGAAAACGATCTACTTCATTCTGAGTAAACCAGTGACCTTGATCCTCCAGTTCATAGTTGTTAATCCCTGAATGGTTTAAAATAGAATCAATATTTACATTGGGATGGAACTTTTCCACATATTCTACGTAATTTTTTATGATCCGACTGTTATACAGGGGATCATCAATTCTGCCATGAGGGTCGTTTTTGGAGGCCATAAACAATTCCTTAAAAGTGAATGGTTTTAATTATGTTGCAGTATTTATAAATAAAAATGCAAGTACTCTGTCAATAATTTTTCACTATTATATTGTAAAACTCACTGCTATCATAATTTTTCATTTTTTAATACCTTTTTTCTAACTGGTGACTTGAATTGACTATTGATTTTGTTTCCCTGAGTTCCTGAAAGAATTGCTTAATTAACGATTTTATTGGAAGGAAAGGGGGTATATAATATTATATATACTATGTTTTAAATAACTTAGGGCATCAATAGATAATAGGAGAGACGTTAGAGCTGCAAAAGGCAGAAGGAAAAGTCAGTGTAAGAAGAGTCTGGAATTGTTTAGCAAGGCGTTATTAATACCTTATCCTTAACTTTCTCTGTATATATTCCATATATTCGTTTCCATATTGGACATTAAAAACCCACAGGTAATATTTTTTCTCATATGGAATATCATTAGCCTCTGCATATTCGAAAGGATAAAACATGACAGGAACCCTTTCCATATTATAGACACCGGTTAGTTGTGAAATGGCAACTGAAAGTACTTTCCAGGGCAAATCTTCCGGGTTAGTCACCAGAATCTTGATGCCGTTCAACAGTTCAGAGAGATTGAGTCCCAGATCGGATTGATTAACAATCAGCACTGCATTTAGCTCGCCGTCATGGGTTAGAGAATATACCTTCCGTTTCCGTAATAAACCGAGTTGGCTATAGACTTTTTCCAAGGATTCATCGCCCAAATCTTCCTGGTGCAGACTCAGGGAATCTAAAAGCAGACCTCCTGAGTAATGGTTGTAAAACCGGCTCAGCTCCCATAGATCATACGTTGAAGATTCCTTAAGCGACCACCTCTCCGGTAGATTGATGTCTAGAGACAGACTTGTGTATGGTAAATAGGCAAAGAGATCCAGAGAGGAGCCATGGGGGTCCTTTAGGGCCCTGGTGAAACCACCAAAAACTCTATCGGAAAACTTATTATCTGGACGGAAATAGCTAATTGAATAATCCATTTTTGCAGAAGGCAGGCGATGCATATCATTCAAGTAGTATATGATTTGTTTTAATACTTGGAAGCCTGCTCGCTTACTTTCCTTAGTCCTGGCGGCGTAGTGATGAAGCATCCAGGTCTTTTCATAAGCTTTCACCATAGAGATATGTCCATAGATCCGACCGTGTTTCTGATAAGTGAAATGTTTTGCTATCTCTGGGCTTTCCTGGTAGAGCTTTTTATAGATTTCTTTTAAATCTTTCCGATGGGAATGGATAAGTCGATACTTTTTCGGATAGATAAAGCCTGTATCAAAAAAGAATTCCCACAAGGCATCCATATCGACTTCGTTGGATATATGGGCATTGGGATCCAGGGTATTGCTCAATATGTGAGTGAGACGGCTGTATGCATTGATATTCATGTCTAAAATTGCAAGACCGTAGCGAACCCTTTTTTGATCTTCTTCCAAGCGGTAGATCACCTGAGCAGAACAATTGATGCTCAAAGCGCCGGCAAAATTAATTGCCAGTTCAGGGATGATCATACCCGGCATCAGGATTCCCTCATCTGTCTTCTCAAGGATGGAAAAACCCGATGTTGAGATATCTGAAACCTCCAGTTGTATCCTCTTTTCTATAAACGGATGATTAAAGATTAAAGCAGGTGGCGGTACTAAATGCTGGCGCGGATTACGCATTTGCTTTTTCTCAAACCGGCTGATTTCTTCATCAGTAGGTGCCAATACAATTTCCTTGTCCTGTAGTTTATTCTCTTGACGAATACACTGACAGGGACAGGAAAAGAAAACCTGTTTGCCCTGCTTCAAATGAATAATAGACACTGCATCTGAATTAAACCACTGAAAGGAGCTGGACGAATCGGGTTTTACCCTGATACGAAAACCAAGTGGGCTGAAATCCAACATTTCGCCTTTTGCTACGAACCCGCTTTGATTCAATTCCGCTGTAACGTTTCTGCAGGCATACCGCATGGCTTTTCTTTGACCTATTGCGAAACTTATATCGGGTAATTGGATCTTGATGTATTCTTTGCCTGTCTCCTTCACTATAGCCGGGACCAGTATCATGAACCGGCCATCATCAATAATAATATGCTGAAATTGATAGCTATCTATGTCGAAATTTGAAAGGTTTTCATCTAACAATCGGCAGGTAAGCTCATTGCTAAAGCAGGGCTCAGGATATACTTGAACAAGGATGCTATCATCGTATTTGGGATCACGGAGTTGAAGCAGGATATTGCCATTCATAAAATGGATGCGGTTGAGTGTATTTATGAGCGTTTCTTGATCGATCGGGTCAGCATTTTCAAGCGCATTAACCAGCTCCTGATGCTTGAACAGCCATGGAGGAAGCCTAGGGGTACGCCTGATAAAGCCAAGGCCTTCCGGAACAATTTTTACTGGTTTATTCTTGTTCATAGAAACCTCCCCTAATTCAGATTTTGGTAACCGAGGTTCGGTCGTCTAAACCTTCTTTTCACTTTTTTTCATAACTTGCTCAAATTCTTCGAAAAATTTATTCCTCTCTTTCCAATCCGCTCCAAAGCGTTTATTAAAAAAGGTTCCAAGTTTATCGAAAATTTTTTCCCAGACAGGTTTACCCTTCTGCAGAACAACATCCTCTAAGAAACCTTCGAGTTCAATCATTTTTTCTTTTGGCAAAAAAGAAACAGCACCAAGTTTTATGGATTTTTCCAATGCTTCAGGAGTCAGGGCATATGCTGTGAGCATAACAGTAGGAAAACCCCTTTTTACGGAAGTTTTTAAGAGTTCAAAGCCGTTAACTCCCATAATGTCCAGAATGACAATATCATAGGTATAACTAATTAGATATTGACGGGCCGTATCGTAATTACTTGCTTTAGTAACGAGGCACATATCTAATAATTCTTCTACGGTGTCGAGTACGTCAGCTTCGTCGTCCACCACTAAAATTATTTTATCTTTTAAGAGGTTTGACGCATTCACAGCTTATTTATCTCCTTTCGCAACTACTTAAGTATCTGCTCTCCGAAGCTTAAGTCCTATGAGGCGTATGTCGAAGGCCACAAAGGCACCATGACACCAAGATTAAAGAACCATTTATTGAAATTTTAAAATATCAAAGTATTTACATATAAGGATATCGCTGTAAAATCAACATATTTTTTTTGTATAGGATTTGTGTATTATAGCTTTATATGGTATCTTCTCAATAGTGTCCATCAAGAAACGGCATCTTTTGGCCCAATCTTGAACCAAAATCTACAATTTCTGGATGGACACTAACCAGGTAAGACATCTTCTTGCTTGACACATAATTTTAGTTTGCATATATTTTACGCTTGAAAAAAAAAGTATTCTTATAATATCAGTGGATGCCCAGCATGAAATTCATGAGGCTGTTTTTTTACAGCTGATAAATGAAGAAAGGGGCGTTTTGCAAAGGTCTCGAGTAACAAGTGACGAGTGACGAATGATTAGTAACAAGTGATGAGTGGCGAGTAACGAGTGGCGAATAACCAATAACTTATAACTTATAGAGTAGGTTAATGAAACTTCCAGTGTTAAAAATAGGTGATTTAGTTCCCAAAATTCCAATAATCCAGGGAGGAATGGGCGTGGGGATTTCTCTTTCCGGTTTGGCGTCAGCAGTTGCCAATGAGGGTGGTGTCGGCGTAATCGCGTGTGCAATGATCGGCATCACTGAGTCCGACATTTCTGCTGATCCCGTGAAAGCCAATAATAGAGCCTTGATAAGAGAGATCAGAAAAGCCAAGGAAATGACGGAAGGTATCCTTGGTGTTAACATAATGGTCGCCCTAACAAATTTTGTCGATATGGTGAAGACATCCATCGAAGAAGGAATCGACATTATTTTTGCCGGCGCCGGCCTTCCCCTTGATTTACCCAAGTATCTTAAAAAAGAATTCAACACAAAACTGGCGCCGATAATATCTTCCGGCAGAGCAGCCCGGATAATCTGCAAGAAATGGATGTCAAAATTCGATTATCTTCCGGATGCCTTTGTAGTTGAAGGACCTAAGGCAGGGGGGCATCTTGGTATTAAGTTCGAAAATCTTGATGATCCGGATTTTGCTTTAGAAAAACTCGTTGCTGAAGTTATCGAAGCAATTGAGCCCTTTGAAGAGGAACGCAAAACGTCTATACCGATAATTGCAGCGGGAGGCATTTATGATGGAGAAGATATTTGCAAGTTTTTAAAAATCGGTGCATCCGGAGTGCAAATAGCAACCCGTCTCGTAGCAACATATGAATGCGATGCATCTATTGAATTCAAACAAGCATATATTGATGCCGAGGAGAAAGATTTAATGGTTATCAAAAGCCCGGTAGGGCTTCCTGGACGGGCTATTCGAAACGAGTTCATTGAAGATGTGAACAAGGGAAAGAAAAAACCCTTTAAGTGCCCTTATCATTGCATTAAAACTTGCAACGTCAAAGACAGCCCTTATTGTATCGCGCTTGCTCTGGCAAGTGCTAAAAAAGGAAAATTAAAGCATGGATTTGTATTTGCCGGTCAAAATGCGCATAAAGTTAAGAAAATTGTTTCTGTTAAAGATGTAATCGGTTCTTTACTGAACGAGTATAAAAAGGCTTGTGGAGAGCGTTCTTCATAGGTTTTCTCCAGGAGGACAGTACATAGGATATGTGTGAAATACAAATTAGATGATATTTCAGAGATAGCATTAAAACTTTCCGATCTTGGCTCTAGAATTCAGAGGGATTTAATACTCATAACTGCTCTTCCGGGAGTAAGCAAAACCACACTTGCCAGGGAATTCGCAAAAAATGTAAAAAACTCTCTTTAAGAAAAGAGAATCCCTCATAATTGATAGTTTCGTAAAAAGTCTTTTGCTCAAAATCCCAACGCTATTAACTGAGAGGTTTTTGCCCGGAGCCCTAAGCTTTGGTCTGCAATTTTTTTCTTGACATCACTTACGACCCTTCTTTATAGTTACATTATAGTTAAAATGTAATCACCTTTGAAGCTTATCTGTACCAATTGGTTTCAAAAGCTAAAATGTTGCAACATTTCTAAATAGTGTCCATCCAGAAATGGTAGATTTTGGTTCAAGACAAGGTCGCAGCCTTTTTATTAATATCATGAACAAAAAGATTGGAGGTTTCCATGAAGTTAAAACAGATTGCCGTATCTATCGAGAATTCACCAGGTCGTTTATATGAAGTGACCAATGCTTTAGGTGAAGCAGGAATCAACCTCAGAGCGCTTACATTAGTTGAAACCGGAGGTGGGTTTGGGCTGCTCCGATTACTTGTTTCGGATGTCGCTAAAACACGGCGTATTTTGATGGAAAAACATATGCCTGCCCGGGTAAATGAAGTTGTTGCCGCTGAGATCGAGGATAAACCTGGAAGCCTTGCTAAGGTGCTCAAACATCTTAAGGATGCAAAAGTGAATGTGATTTACACTTATGCTTTTGTAAGATTTTCCTCTGGAAATGCAGTGATGATTTTTCGTTTCAGCGATAACGATAAAGCCATCAAGATCTTACAAGAAAAGGGTATCAATCTGTTAGACGCCAAGACTTTTGGAATTCTAGAAACAGAAGGTAATAATTGATTGAAAATTGAAGATTGAAAAAGGATTAAATAGATGTAATCCATAAATCATCCCCGATGAATCGGGATTTACGCTTCACTTCAACAATCTTCAATCGAAAATCATCAATCGAAAAGGGGTATTTATAATGAACGACAAACCGGAATTTCATCCCCAATCATTTGCGGTAGTTGGTGCCGGCCCGGTAGGATGCATCGTTGCAGCCTTCCTTGCCAAAGGTGGATATGATGTGACCCTTTGCGATGTAATACCTGAATTGACCAAACCGGCCTTAAACCCCGGAATCATTATAGAGGGCGCAGAAAACCTCCAGCAGGTTGTTAATAGAACATGTACCAATGTAGATGATCTTGCAGATATCAAACCAGACGTGATTTTTATTACAGTTAAAGCCAATGCATTGCCTTTGATTGCCTCAGCAATCCAAGATTTTTATCAAGAAGGAATATATGTTGTTAGCTGGCAAAACGGTATTGATACGGAGCTGGAGATTGCAAAGGCTTTAGGGGAAAAGCCCGCTATGCGAGGGGTAGTGAATTATGGATGTGGGCTTTTGGGGCCGGCTCACGTCCGGATGCCGTTTCACCATCCTCCTCACTATATTCAGGAACTCGACCCGGGATCAAAAGCTGCTGCCGTTGTTATTGCCGAATCACTTACCAGATGCGGCCTTAAAACCGATCACACGGATCAGATTGTCTCCATGGTATGGCGCAAAAGTATCATGAATGCCTGTATGAATCCAGTTTGTGCCTTGACCGGCTTGACTATGGCTCAAGCAATGAATGATCCCATTGTTTTTCAGGTTGTCGAAGCTCTGGCCAAAGAATGTGTAAAGGTGGCCAGAGCCAATGAGATCGTTTTAGGATGGGATTATTATCCTAAAGCCATTGAGTATATGCGCAATGCAGGTGATCATAAACCTTCAATGCTTATGGACATTGAAAACAAACGCAGGACAGAGATAGACTTTATAAATGGGAAATTTGTTGAATATGGCGAACAGGCTGGAATAGAAACGCCTTACAACATTACGCTTAGGTCCCTGGTGAAAGGCCTTGAATCCAGATAGTGAGCGATCGCAAATGAGCTGCGGCTTTGTCTTGAACAAAAATCTACCATTTCCGGATGGACACTAGTGTCATGTTTCGAAAATTATTTCCTTAAAACAGGCAATTTAAGTTTCCTTTAAATTGATATGAAATTTTTTAAGAGGCGATTTAGGGTGTCATAACAAATTTGATGTCTGAAATTGGCTAATACACGACTTAGCATGGCATACTGATACTTACATAATGGAAGCAAAAGCTGCGATCTGCAAATCACAATCTGTAAACTCCAACCCTCAGTCTGCATCCCCTATTTACGTGGGTGTTGATGTGGGGGCATCGAGGACTAAAGTAGCCATACTTGATTCAGATAAAAACTTAATTGGTCATGCTGTGGAAAAATCGGGTACAGATTTTGCCGGCGCGGCAACTATTTGTCTTGAATCTTCCTTGAATATGGCAAGTGCGGCCGAAAAGGATATCGCCTGTACTATATCAACCGGCTATGGAAGAAAGAATGTCTCTTTTGCCGGGGAAGCCAAGACAGAAATCGGTTGCCATGCAAAGGGGTGTTACAATTATTTCCC